>NZ_BAOS01000002.1 GCF_002443295.1 Candidatus Scalindua japonica
TAGCAGAGGCGGAGTGTACACTGAGTGTGTTTTTCCAGAACAGGGACGTAAAATCAGTCGCAAAATATATCGGCTATAGTGATGCATCTTTAGCTAAAGTGATAGATATGACTGAGGGTAATAATACGGAAGAAGTTGATTTTGGCGGCAGGCTCGGCAAACACCCTGTTGATAGGGATTGGGCTAATGCTGATTTCAGGATCTCATTTGCGAAAAACAAAACACATTCCTACGCCTTTTACACACTGACCATGAAAAATATTTATGGTGCGTTATCGAAAAAATACAAATATAAAGTGTATCATCATGAATTCGATGATATTTATGGCACGACGATTGATTTTATAAAGAAATATAAAGTCCACTTTGGTTTTATTGACGCTATAATAAGCGCGGATGGTCCTTTTGGTATATTTGCTGACCCGTGTCCTCAGCTTACCGGGACTATTATAGGAGGAGAGGATATAGTTGCTGTTGACTGGGTCGGCGCTGGCAAAATGAGCCTGGATCCAATGATATCCAGATACATGCAGGAGGCGGTTGAAGCATTTGGGAAACCGGCAATAAAAATAGTCGGTGATGGAAGGCCCTATAAATATTGGGCAAATGTACCCAGGATATCAAGCATTTTCTCACATGGGATGCTTGACAGGCATTACCTGTTCGGGTTTATAATCTATTATACTATGAGTGAGATGGATCCTGACGTATTTCCTTCACAACCAAGTCAATCCGATTTTATTAATGCTCTCAGAGACCTCTCTGCACCGCTGAGAGAACTTGTCTTTAAGGAACCAGGCCAGCAGCCTTCTGAATTACATAAGTTCGTTAATGAAATTGTTATCAGGATGATGCAGTAATTGGTCCTTCAGACGTCAATCTTGAAAGCTACCAGAGACTATATTTGCATAAAGGAGATAATAATGCCGAAGTGGAGAAACCTTTTGTGGAGAAAAATTGTGATAGAAACAATTATTACTTATCGAAGTTGAGTTAAGTGTTATTTGTTATATGTATCCTCCACTCTCCTGATAGTCTAAATATATTTTTTAGAAAGATTATCAGGAAAATTGTTGTTCCAAGCATCTCAAGGAATTCTTCAAGGGCTTTTGACATATGTCTGATGCGGTGATTAGAAGTAGAGAAAAAATCGGTTATACCCATTTCCTCGTACTGCGAGCCATCCAGGCCCTCTACAAAGTCTAACCCTACCGCAACGGCGTACAGGCTTATACCGACTAAAAACCAATACCAGAGTTTTCTTGAGGAAAGTTCCTTCCACAGGAACCAGATCATAAAAATACCTATAGAAACAAATACAGGCCCAAATACCAGCTGCCAGGTATAACTTGGGAAGGCATCATAAGCACGGACTAACACTCCAGTACCGAAAGTATCATCATTGTCAAAAAAGAGGACTTTAAAAGCCGTTCCCATTCGTTCATGAAACTTTATCGCATCGTCTATTCCCAGATAAATAAAAAATGATCCGATGCCCGCCCAACCATAAGATTTCCACTTATAATAATTGTCCCGCATCTGTGCATTCACTCCAACAGAGGTCAACCATAGTACAGCTCCCACTACAATTGCCTGCAGACTGGAAAACCAGTTTGAAAGGCTGTCTTCGCGGGTAATATTTACCATTCTCCTGATCGCTCCTACTGAAGACCAATTGTAGTGATTAACAAAGACATCCAGGAAAACAATGAAGAGCTCAAATCCAAGTAAACACCAGAATAATCTCCTGGTTATCAAGTCAGATCTCAGGATTAAATTGAGTTGTTGTTTTTGTTCCATTAAAGATTTATTTAAGAGGGGAAATGGCACTTCTATACCGCTCTCTCTTACTAAAAATACTCATTCTCCGATGCTTTATATCATGTGATTTTATAAAACACAAGTAAGAAGTTGTTGACGTGAATAAGTATTAAAACAACTATCTAAGTTGATGTTTCTGATTTGTTAAGTTTATATTTTTAACATAAATGCTAAAGCATTTTCTTGAAAACCATGACTTGAAATGCTAGGCTTACAGAGTAAGAACGCAGGAAAATCCACATACACACTTAAGCTTAACAAAGAGTCCCGGAATCGCTTGTAATAAATGGTCGTCAATAGAGTATGAATCGTTTGGCGCTCGTCGGATCTGGAAATGTGAAGTTTTGAAAGGATTAAAATAGATATGAAATATATTTCATCCTCTGCCGCAGATATTAAGCAGCATTACGACGTAGTAGTAATTGGTTCTGGTTATGGTGGCAGTATTGCCGCATCTCGTATGTCCAGGGCAGGCAAAAAGGTTTGCTTGCTTGAAAAGGGGAAGGAGTTTCAACCGGGAGATTATCCAAAGAGTAATCTGGAGGCTGCAAAAGAGGTCCAATTAGATTTGTGCGGAAATCATATTGGTCCGAGTACAGGCTTATATGATTTTCGTGTTAATGATGATATCAGTGTTGCTATGGGATGTGGATTGGGTGGGACTTCGCTGGTAAATGCCAGTGTTTCAGTTTTACCTGAGCCCAGAGTTTTCGAGGATAAATGCTGGCCTGAGGAATTGAGAAACGATATGCAATCTTTCAATGACGGGGTAAAACATGCTCGGGAAATGCTGGGTCCGGTAGAATATCCCGAAGAAGAGAAAGGGTATCCGAAGCTTCCTAAACTTGAGGCCATGAGAAAGGCTGCCGATAAAATCAATGCGAAATGTTACAAGTTGAATATAAATGTAACGTTTGAGGATTGGGTTAACAGATCAGGAGTGAAGCAGGCAAAATGTGTTTTGTGTGGAGACTGTGTAACCGGTTGTAATTATGCTTCCAAAAACACTGCTTTGATGAACTATTTACCTGATGCTGTTAATCATGGCGCAGAAATTTATACGAAGATTCTGGTTAGATATATTAGAAAGACCGGAGATTTATGGTCTGTCCATTTTCAAATGTATGATACGGACAGAGAGAATTTTGATACAGCCGAAATGGTTGTTAAAGCCGATATTGTGATACTTGCGGCAGGAAGCCTGGGAAGTACTGAAATACTTCTGCGTTCAAATAAAATGGGTCTGTCTCTATCTGGTAAATTGGGAGATCGGTTCTCTGGAAACGGTGATACAACCGGAATTGGATATAACAATGACCAGAAGATTAATGGAGTGGGGCTTGGTTATCATAAACCCGGCGATGGAGTTGAGTTGCCTGGCCCTACTATTACCGCGGTAATTGATCTGAGAAACCAGGACAAGCTGGATGAGGGGATTGTGATTGAAGAGGGTGTTATTCCCGGAGCCATGGCAAAGCTTCTCCCTCACGCCTTCGTCCCCATGTCAAGACTGTTTGGAAAAGATACTGATAGTGGTATGGTTGATTTCGTGAAGGAAAAATGGAGAGAGCTGGTCAGTCTTACAAGAGGGGCATATCACGGAGCTATCAAGAACACCATTACGTATCTTGTCAATACTCATGATGGGGCGGGAGGTAAAATGAAGCTGGAGAATGACCGCTTGCGGGTCGACTGGCCCGGAGTAGGCAAACAGCCGATATTTGATAAAATCGATGAAAAATTGAAGGATGTTACCTCTGCTCTTGGAGGGACTAAAATCAAAAACCCGGTTTGGAATAAAATACTGGATTATGACCTGATAACTGTACATCCGTTGGGGGGGTGTGTCATGGCGGACAGCGCTGAGAATGGAGTCGTAAACCATAAAGGAGAGTTGTTCACGTCTGATAATGGTACAGACGTTCACAAAGGTCTGTACGTATGTGATGGCGCTGTGGTCCCCAGATCGCTGGGTGCAAACCCGTTATTAACCATATCGGCACTTGCTGAAAGGTGCTGTAAGTTAATAGCAAAAGACAACGGCTGGGTGATTGATTATAATTTTTTTTAGAGTTGAGGTTATAATATGCTTTAATAAAATCCTTATTGTTATTGTACAAGCAGAAACTACTTCAACCGTCAATAAAGACACTATTTCTCCGCACTTCAATGCTTATCAGCGTCATCCGGTTAGGTTTTTGCGTATTGCAAATTAATGCTCCAAAACTGTCATCCCCCGACACCACCGTTCGCCAGACAAATGGTGTTATCTATTAAACAGATACTTGATTATGCTGGCGTGTTTCTGGTGCGTAAAACGCACCCTACGATTTTTGTTCCCGGACGTAGAATGTTTTTGGTGGGCGGTAGGGTGCATTCCATGCACCGTTAACAACTTAAACCATGCGAGGACAAGTTTAAGCGGGAATCCAGATTGAACAAACCACCTGGATACCCGATAAAGGAATTCCTGCCCGAATAGGTACCCGTCCCCGCCAGAACAGCCTTGTCGGGCTGGCGAACGGTTGAGCCGGGCGGGTATGACAAAAGCGGTATACGCAAAAACCTGACCGGATACTTCTGAAACCTTATAGCGTTTAAATCCGAAGGTACCATTGTTGCGGTTTAGAAATTGTAACGTTAATGTATCAAAGCGTTGCTGAACAAAAACAAGTTGACAACTGGGAATAATTTTCCTATATAGGATCATTCTTTAATATATCTAAGGGAATTGTCAATTTTTCAAGAATACATACCTTTCTCTACATCAGTACTTAAAAGAAGTATTGCTTACAGATAGTTGTTAAGTTATTTGCATTATATAGAAGTTCTTAATATAGAGTCTGAATCTTCACTAATTTCATTAAAGTAACATCCTAACAAAATAACATTTTTTGTTATGGCGTTATAACAAACAAGTAGGGACTTAAAAGTTCTGTCATGCTGGGTATTGTATAACGCTATGCAAATCAGCGGCTTATACATTTGTTATATTATTTATGACGTATGGCATTTTATTTGTGATTACCATAGTGTCAATACTTTGGATGTGTTTAACACGAACAATTTATTGAGGAGAGTGCTGTTATGGTAAAAACGGTAATGACACGAATCAAGAGAGCTTTAATCTGTTTAGGGACTATTTTGGGCATTTCCACAAGATGGAATCTCCCATGCGCGTACCACTTAATAAACATTTTGTAGTGGGATTAAAATCAATATCTTAACTTTGGTGGAACAATACTGAATAAAGAATTTAATATTCCTCACATACTTTCATCCGGAAAAATCACTGAACCCGGCAGGGAATATAATGTTCTTAATAATGGATCTACAGATAAACCGTATCCTGCAATCATTACTTATGAATCCGATATTACTGATGATTCAGGTGTCACTGACATGGAAGATTATTGGGATATGGAAGAAAGAATCAGGAAAGAGAACCAGGAAAAACTGGATAAATTTCCTTTAGGCTTATTCGGAAGATTGATCAACATTGATGACAACGGTGATATCGATGTTAATACAATAAATTTCTTATGATATTGTGATAATCAGAGAGAGTTAAAATATGAACAAAAAAATTGTACAAACTGTGCTTTCTGTATTTTCTGCTTTCTTTATACTGACGGTACTCAATTTCTGCTCAGCAGATCCTGAAGTAGGAGATCAGGAAAAACCAGCAGAAACTATTAAAATAGAAGTTAAGAAAAAAGCGGTTGATACTAATGTATACGGCTTTGGCAAAACAATTGTCCTTGAAGTTGCAAACCTTGAACGTCTAGTACAAGAGGCAAAGGGTAATAATAAAGAGGTCACTATCTTCCTGGACGGATGGCCTCTGAAGGATGTAAATATCACCTATCCTGCTGCAAAGACTATTCAGTTCTGTCTTTATCGTTCAAATCTTACTTTGGAAACCTGGAAAGGCCTGCTTGCGAAGGAGGGGTTCTATACCAGCGATGTATCAATCAGTATTGGTTTAGCAGGTGATATGCCAGAAGCCACTAAAGTACGTGTCAAAATGGTCCTTATAAATGAGACATGGTTTATTATCTGTGCGGCTTTAATCTTTTTTATTTTGTGTATGCTGATATGGCTGGCTGTTTCAAGTGATATACTTCGTGATGCTGGTCCGCAGCCAGAACAAGATCCTGATCCAAAAGCTGAGAAGATCAGAAAAACTTATAGCCTTGCACTCACTCAGATGGCATTCTGGTTCATGCTGGTAATTGCCTCATACTTTTTTATCTGGCGTATTACCGGCGAACTCATTCCTGTTACTAACTCTGTCCTTGGTCTGATTGGTATAGGTTCCGGTACCGCCCTGGGCGCCGCAATCATTGACCTTGGTAAACGTAACGCGGAAAAACGAACGGGTACTAAGGAGAATGGGCTGCCAACTGAGGGATTTATATTTGATGTACTTACCGATGTTAATGGTATCAGCTTACATCGTTTTCAGATTTTTGTCTGGACAATTGTACTTGGAATTATTTTTTGCACCAAAGTTTGTACCGATCTGGCGATGCCGGACTTCAGCAATACATTATTGGCACTGATGGGGATAAGCTCCGGGACCTATTTAGGGTTCAAATTTCCGGAGATACAAGAGTGACAAGACATGACAATCAGGCATTCCCGTGATTAAAACCGGTATCAAAAAAAAGTTATAAAAAATGCAAACACGCATACTTATCATAAGTAATTTGCGTTTTGGAATGGGTGAAGAGAAGTCTCTATGGTCGTGCTTTGTTAAGTACTTTGTATAATCGAAAAAAATCTTTTTGATAAACATAAACAAAAACATTGCTGATTTTTATAATAATTAAATAGGAGGTTCGTGTGAAACTTAAATCCATTATCTCAAAACTGAATGTTAAGTTTTTTTTAAGAAACCAGATTACTATAACTTTACTTGTGGGGGTTTCTGTTATTGCTTTGATTTATGGATGTGGATCAATCAAACCGGGATATGTGTATAAAGAATGGACAAGGACAATGTCTCAGGAGGGTATTTTTCCTGTTTTCCCTCCACGTGAAGATGTGCAGGTTGGAGATGTATGGTTGCTTCCAATACATCCATACGAAACAGGAGCGATTGAAGCAGTCGGAGGATTAGGTCGAACAGGAATCTGGACAGATAATATTTTATTTCATGGCACATCTACGGTATCTCTAGGAACATCTACTGCTTCTATTAAAGGAGTAGATGCATTTTATCAAACACGCTCTTCATTCCCAAGTTCATCATTGGCTTCTGAGTCTATTATAGGTTCAATGCAGGTTGGTACACCAACAGTATCCAATGGTAGTAAAGCGAATAGTAATAGCATTAAAATAATCACGGTTCCAAGAGGTACAGATACTACTGGCATATTTATAAAAGGTGATAATAACAGGTTAAGGCAGGTTACATTTCCTGAATTTTCAGTTACTAATATAAGGCAAACTTCACTTAATGCGTTAGTGCCTATTGAATATTTTAGCGCTGCCCTGGGGTTTAGTTCAAGCCGTATACGAGAAGTTTCTTTGAAGATACCGTCAGCAGAATCTTATGGATATCCAGCATATTTTATTACTAAACCCTTGTTTAAGGATAGTAAATCTTTTACATGGAAGGATGGTAAGCTTTATCTTAAAGAGTGGGATGAAACCAGTAAGAGTGGAATCAGAGGATTAAATAGAACAACTGCAAAATTGGCCCGTATTCAGTTTGATGAAGCATTTATACACTTAATGCAAGATGAACGAATATCATATAGCGAGAGAAAGGATATTGAGAGTGCTCTGGATAATCACAAAAAGTATATATATGTGTCGTTAATTAATGAAGTTTTTTATGCAAGGGCAATTGATATTAATATCAGAACCAGAAGGGCAAGAGGAGGAGCTGCTCATGTAAAACCCATTACGAATGATATGCTCTCACAACTGGATAGATTGAATAGTTTTAGGAGTGGCACTGAGACAACTACTACGCAAATTGAAGAAACAGATTCAAATGGAGGGACGTCTACTACTAATATTAAGGTTGAAAAAACGGATGATGCATTTGACCTGGCAGAGAAAATGAATACTTATAATGAGAATTTAGCTAATCAAACAATTATTGGGGGTGCAGTAAAATTTATCTCTGCATCAGATGCCGGAGTCGGTTTGCGCCGGATTTTTGATCGTCCAATAGCTGTTGGAGTACGTGGTGTGATTTTAAAGTTAAATGTAGATGCCGTTGCCTGTAATGGAGCTATTTGCACAGACGAAAAATGTGAAGGCAATGAAAGGTATTTTAAAGTAGTAACTATTGCTGATTATTAAAATTAAATCAGCCATTATGTAATTTGAATTCATGATAAACAGATTATTGTTTATTAAATAACATGGGAGAAGTGAAAGTGTCCAACGTTTTGAGAAAAACAAGAATAGCTCTCGTTCTACTTGCAATAACTTATTGGATGTAAATCCATTGAAAAGATTTCTGAAATACAAAATCACTAAATTTGGGATAATAGAAAGAGAATTCAAAATGATAATTAGACATCTGTTACAGCTGACAATCATCTCCTCAGTAGTTTTACTAGCTGCATCATGTACCACTCCTCCAGAAATGCTGACCACTAAGGGACATGTAGACCATGATGTCAACTTCACTATCCTGCAAATCAATGATGTTTATAAGATCGAGGGTTTGGAGGGTGGAGATGTAGGTGGTATTGCAAGGGTACGCACTCTCAGAAAACAGCTTGAGGCTGAAGGCAGAGAGGTGCTTGTCCTTCATGCCGGAGACCTCCTTTTTCCGTCTGTAATGAGTAAATACCTGCGCGCGCAGCCCATGATAAAGGTACTCAACCTTCTGGATGGAGATCCGGCCGCATTTGACAAAGATCTCGTTGTTGTTTTTGGTAACCACGAGTTTGATGATAAAGACCCGGGATTACTCCTTGGACGTGTGGCGCAGTCAGATTTTGCATGGGTCTCTTCAAACGTTCGATACCGTTCTGTTAAAGATTCATACGGAGCACCTTTCTCACAGAGGCTTAATAATGTACATGATGTAATCGTCCTGGATGTTGGTGGAGTTCGTGTGGGAATTTTCGGTTTAACAGTTGACGCACAGCGTCGTGATTACGTTACTTATGATTATGGCGATATTGCTGCTCGGAAGGCATCAATTCAATCAGCGCTTGGTCGGTTAAAGAGAGAAAATGCTCAAGTCATTATCGCCTTGACTCATCAGGATTTAGACCAGGATGAGCTTATGGCCAAAGACTTTCCAGAGATTGATATTGTCATTGGTGGACATGAGCATTTCTATATACAGCGTAAGGTTGGGAATACATTGATAACCAAGGCTGATTCTGATGCTCAAAGTGCTATTGTTTATAATGTACGGGTGCCTGCGGACGGTCCTGTTACGGCTGAACATAGAAAAGTGGAGATTGGTCCTGGAATAGAGCATGATCCGGTAGTTGATGCCGAGGTACAGCATTGGATATCAGAACTCTCAAAAGCTGTCAAGAAGCAAAAGGGATATGATCTTCTGACAGAACTGGGGACGACAAAATATCTACTTGAAGGAGTAGAGCCTGCAGTCCGTGGTCGCGAGACTGCACTTGGCAATTTTCTGGCAGATGCGGTACGTAACAGGATGAATACAGACCTTGCGTTTATCAACGGAGGAGGTATCCGGATAAATGACGACATTCCACCAGGACCAATCACCAATTATGACATGGAGGGAATTTTCTATTTTAATAACAACCTTGTTTCCTTTGAACTAACTGGTGCTGAACTCCTTGATATCTTGCGCAATTCAGTTTCCAAAGCACATCTGGGAGACGGGAGATTTCTCCAGGTTTCAGGTATTAAGTTCAATTACCATGTTGGAGGAACGAAAGATAATCCTATCTACACAATTAATCCGGGAGACGTAAAAATTAAACCACAGGGAGACGTGGACTTCATTCCTCTTGAGCTTAACCGGAAATATACCACAGGTACCATAGACTATATTTGGGAATATGGTTACCGAGACGGTTACAAGATTTTTTCACAGGGTAATAATGGTAGTAGCCCTGAGATTGTTCAAAAAGGTATTGATTTCCGCTCTACAGTGGAAGACGTTATCGCAAAATTAAGGAATCGAATGGTGACAACACAGGTAGAAGGAAGAATTATCAAAATCCAGGAACCATAATAAGAAAAGCCTGTTATTTAGAAGTGAAAATTTTCAATGTAATTTTAGCTGACCTTATTTGGTTTCATCTTAACAGGAAAGCTCCAAGCTGGAGAGATTAGAAGGCTATCAGGATTCGAGATAATTACCACAGTTATTATAATTTCTTTTAATTAAGTAATCTAATGATTTAAAAATGATCCAGACAATTATCAAAACAATAACCGATGTATTATGTAACTAAAATATAGAATAATCTAATAAAAAACTAAAATTATCCAACTGTTAGAACAGTATTAGATGATGTCTCTGCTTGTGAGGATAGTGGTAATACAAAACAACTAATTAAAAGAAAAACAAGGTTATTAAAAATAAAGTGTTTAAGAGAATAAATCACAGATCACTAATTCCATTCTGTTTCATATTACTGTCAGGCTGTTCTGTTAATCATATCGGTATACCGGGTCTCGTATCCGTTAAATATTCCGAAAATGATCATACATTACGGACTAAGGTGGAGGCTTGGGGCGTATATATGAGCACAATGCCTGTTGATCGAGGCATTACATTCGGGCATACAAAACGTATTTATATACAACCAAAATTGTCTAATCAACCAAACACGTTAGTCAATATACTTCCTGATCTCTCTGGAAAAAACTGGCACACAACAACCTCAGAAATCGAGGTAGTTCCTGGAGCTGTAGCGCTTATGAATAAGTCTAGCGGTTTATCAATACAGACCAATCGTAATTCAATAGGTTTGTTGCTGGGTCTTAGATCTTATTACCTATTGGAAATTGATAAAAATTTTTCCGGTATATTTTCAATTAACATTAATGATGAATAAGAAAGGAGATTTTTTAATGAAAATTAAATGTTTAATTTTTTTAGTACTCTTTATATCACTTGTGGGATGCAGTAACCACCTGGTCTATGTTCACGAGGCTGACCTTGGTCTTACTATATCCCCAGTAAATCCAAATAGTGGAACTGCCAAATTTTCGTTCGGTTATGACAGAGATACATATGCTATTGTTCCAAAAAGAGGTGATAATAAAGATTCAATGTCCTTAACAGCAGTAAGCAGGGTTCATTCTAAAGGTATGCAAGAAGTCCAGTTTGGACACGTAGTAGCAACTGGTGAAGCTGCCAAAGCAATTGCTGAAAATCCTTATGCACTGGAAACCGCTAAAAGAAATTTAAAAAAATAAAAGATATTTTTTTAATATTAAAATACGGAGATAATTAATGAAAAAGAGACTATTTTATATATTTGTTTCAATACCGCTACTTATGGGTTGCGGTTCAGCATATCTTTATGAGACTGAAAAACTTTCTTTAACTGTCGAAGCTCGTGGTAATGATGCAGCACAGCCGGTATCTGCGAATCTGGGATTAAAGCAACGTGTGGCACTTATAGTTCCAGGCAAAGGTGGAGACGAGGAACTAACTTCTGAGGATATAGAGAAAATAAATGATAAAATGCAAAGTATTAGTGCAAATACCTCAGTTTCGAACTTCAGTAATCTGGTAAATTTAATAAATAATCTGAATTCCGCCAAAAGACAAAATGCAGTTAATTTGGTAACAAAGAAAATATATGATAATTTTTCTGATACTTCTACCGCTTATATAAACTGGGAAAAAATTATCAGTGATAATGATATAGTAACAGAAAAATATCCTGGTGAGGCGTCTTCAGTCGTAAGCTATTTCAATTATAAATTTAAAGCAAATACATGGTCACTAAACGATAATGAATCAACTATTGACACTGTAATATTAACTGGAGATGCGGCATCTAATTTAAGAAAACAGGCTCCAAGAGTATTTCAAGATATATCATCAACTGGTATTGGAAAAATTAGTATTTTAAAAGTAGAAAGCCTGAAGACTATGTATGCAGGCTTAAATTTTTTATCAAATAGTGGTGACACAGTTGCTGGCCAGCATTTGGTGGCCGTAAATCAGCTTCATAGTTTTGCTCCAGCTCGAATACCTTTTTCATTTTATTCTTCCGATCCAGCTATACCAGCTAATTTTAATGTAAAACCTATTAATACTCCAAATCCAGATTCAAAGAATAACAACTTTGATGATGTCACAAAATATCTAAAGCTTTTACATGATATAGATGATATTTTAACTACAATGATCAAAACGAATGGCTTGATGATTGGTGGAAATCCTGTGTCAGATGAATCAGAAGTGAAAGCTGATATTTCGTCTAGGCAAAAAAATCTAAACAAAAAAATTGAAGAAATACTTGGTAATCCATCACTGTTATCGGCGCTCAATTATTATGTTTATAAAACATTTATGAAGTAAGGTAATGATATAAATTATCATTATTTAGATAATAAACTACATAATTGATTGTTCCAGGAATCGATAAAATTCATTTTAACTTTTTTGAAAACAGAAGAATGGACTGCCAGAATACCAATTATAAGTGGCTTACTATCTGTTGAAAAGAAGATGTGTTCAAAAATACTATTTTCATTTGACAAATAACAGGATTCAGTGTTTAGATACCAATCTCCTGATAATTTTCAGGGAAATTCAAAAACTTTGTAGAGATAAAATAGAAAATATCAGAGTACATAATAGCGTCATTGAAAGAATGGATCGGAAGACCGCGAACTACGCGCCTGGTCTTCTACCGACGAAATTTTATGTAGTTGATAACACTGGTAATATTCAAAAAACTACTTCAGATTCAGAAGAAGATGAAAAACGGAGAAAGAGGTCCAATAGGAAAGTTAAGAAATAGGTACTTTGGAGGAAATGGTTATATGGATTATTCTTGGAAACAACCATGGTAATTATTGGTTTTGCTGTTTATTATTGGATAAAACCGCCACCTGCATATTCAGAGTCTCAGTGCCTGACATGTCAAAATTACTCACTGCCATCTGAAGGGTGTATGGGCTTCATAGCAGATACCATGAATTATTTCCTGCCAGATTTCTTAAATGGGCTTATAACAAAGATCGTGATCCAGAATCCATGGTGCTTCTGGGGCACAGCTTTGCTGCTTGTTTTCTATTGGGGATTACGGGTTTTCCTGAAAGAAAGAACAGAACAGGCAAGTGAAGAGCAGAGAAATAACATTCTCTCCTCTCTCCAGTTACCAGTTAGACACGATGAAGTCAAAGAGTGATAAGCGAAGATCAGCAGGTTTGATCACATAAGGGGTCGCGAACCTGATAAAAAGATTCATTGAGAATTTTTATCAGGTTCAACAAGAAAAAAGATACGCAAAACTAAAAACCGTTTTTTTAAAGATGGACCGTTTCAATGGAGACATTGAACATGGTATCGTAAATTATAATTATGCGGGAATTAATGCTCACCCACCACTTGGATTTGATCCCTGGCCTTCCAGAGAGAGTATAAGTAGAATTAGTAAAAGTCAACTACTTGTATGAATATTGTCAGTCCAGAAATATTCTTATAACGATTCATTGCAGCAAAGGAGGGGGTATCGGCTAGTGAGTAATAAAGCATAAAAAAATATAACTCCCCTGAAATCTGAGAAAAGGTCCTTAATAAATATAATAACCTTAAATTGGATTTCGCTCATTTTGGTGGAAAACTTTCTGCAGGAAAATGGAAAAAAACTACTGAACTTGTCTTTAAATATCCAAATTTCTATATAGATATTTCATATGTTTGCACATTTAAGAAAAACAAATATGTTTACTAATGACGAAAAAAGCAAGCTTTGCAGTGGAAACTCTCTAAACTTTCTCTTTAAGCCCAACTTGATTAAACCTGCTACTAAAGACGCTGCGGTAAATAAATGAAGGTTATATTTTATAGTTATTATTGGAGTAATTTATTATGAGAAGATACTTAACAGTCCTTTTCTTCGTATTGGCGATGGCAGGTTTTAACCTTTTTGAAATCCACGCCGAAGTACACACTGGTAAAAAGAAACCAGCCATATCCTTCTATTATGCCGATAACCTTCCCCCGACATTCTTTGATTTTTATAATTATGCGATAAAAAGAATTAGAACAGATGATTTAGCGGTATTTAGAAAGAAGAGTAAAAAACAAGCTCAGAATCACAAAGAAGGAAGTAATGTGATGGGTACTGGTGAAAGTGATGATGTCGTTGATAAATTAATACAAGATTATTACAAGGACGGTTTGCCTGAAGAGTCAAAAATGCAATTCTGTAAGGCCATGGCCCTGATTGCCGCGAAGGATGCTGTTTTTGGTTCAATTCGTAAGGCTGGAGAAAGACTGTTCAAAAAGGAAGAGGTTAAGGGGCAAAAACTTAATGGTTTATTAGATAGTTTCAGTGACTTGATTACAAAAGCCAGTGATGAGATTGAGTATCTACGTTTAATAATGGATGAAGAAGATATTTATGAAATCTGGTTTGGTATAACTAAGATGCCTGGCCCCGATAGAAATAAGTACCAATATGGTCAGGTCGGACTTGTCAAAGGAGAGCGCTTTTCCAGGATATTCAGACCATGGAACAGAAAATTCAGAAGAGAAATGCGAAATTCATTAATTACCGTTATAGAGTCGAAGAATGATTACTTTACTTCGGATGAAGATGTGAGTGAAAAAGAGTGGAAGTCGAGGATGATTGACGAGAAGAAGAAGGAACATCCATATTTCCTGGGGCTCTTCTTTAAGCTGGTCATCAATAAAAAGAGCGCTGAATTCATAACACAGTTGGCTGTTGGTTTGCCTCCTTATGAAATGGAAATAGATGAAGATGGATCGCTGGAGAATACTCAGGTAATAATTGAAAAGCTTGGGATACCCACACCCGTCAGCGAAAACACACGGTCAAAAGCCCCTATCGCCCTGATAGATTTCACCATTAATACTGAAATCATGAAAGACAATCTGGCAATTCCTGTCCATTTCAAATTTGGACATATTGGGAAATTTAAAAATGGCTTGCTTGAAACAGGAAAGTCACCACTGTTACTCCGTATATTGGACGGGTTGATTTTTAAACACAACTTACGTATCTGTGATTCAATTCCTCGTCTGATGGGCCATCATAAGAAATTATCGGCTCTTAAGGTTGATATAAATATCAGAGAACTTGAATTTTATTTCATCCCACAGGAGCTGAAAAATCAATTAAAAAATTATGGACTGATAAACAAAAAAGAACTTCTCGCCAAAGAGAAGTCCAAACCGGATATTATATTGCCTAGCTTAGATACGATAGAAGAGAGGAGGGTTTCTTCAAATCGGGTGGATCCCACAAGTGTTTTAAAGCTCTTCAGCTCCAACCTTATTTTGAATCTTGGCCTCGGATTTCATCCTTTCAAGAGGCTCATACCTCTCTCTGGTAAAATGGGCGATGCTGACATTAAATTCATTGATTCAATTAATGAGATGATAAAAGAAAAGGTGGGCGGACCTTCTAAAGAAGATTGGCAGGAAATGATACAGAAAGTAATACCTGATTTAGATGCCCATGAGGCAGGAGGAAAAAAATGAAACAACTGTTTATAATAATCTTATTCGTATCTATATCTCTTAAAGGCGTTGTTGCGGATGAATGTATTGGGAAGGTTGATATCTTGCCTCATCTTTCCTATAAATATATGGCCTATGAAGAGCTGAGAGATATCTCAAACGAGGTTAAAGATTATAAAAGGGCTGTCTCTAATGCCAGGAAATTTCATAATCAAACAGATTCGAAACACGTTAAATATGCTCGGGATTTTGAAAAGAGAATAAGTCCATACATAAAAAGTCCCGCCGCTCTATATTACCTTGGTAATCTTAATTATGATCTTCAGGAGAAGAACATTTCAGAAGAGAAGAAGAGAGATATAGTTGCAAATATTAAGAGACTTTTAAAATATGTTTTTCTCAACTATCAAATGATGATACTGGAGTTGAGTAAAGACCCTTTTCTGGAAGATAAGCCGAAACTACAGAAAAAAGTCAAAAAATGGAAAATGGAGTTTAGCGATGACTGTATTGCATTTGCTAAACAAATAGACGAAGAACTACTTAATGAAGACCCTTCTACTCCCAAAGGACGTACCAGGATAATTGAGGACTATTTAAAGCAGGCTCCTCTGGTAGGTGAGGAAATGGATTTCGTGGATGAACTGAAAAAATACGGTCTTCATCACCCCGGTCATGTGATTAGCCCTAATGGTTATATAGAGGGAAACAGGGTTGAATTATTCAATAAAAACGAATGGGGCAAAGAACAGTTCATATGGTATGTAAAACATAAAAATGTCTTCAAAGAACATGGATATTCTTCTGAGGACCCTCCGGACGGAGTGAAATTTTATACAGAGCTGATTAAAAATAATAAGAGTGTTTTTGAAGAGGCGGATACTGATGAACAGATTGGATTTCCCGGATTTGAAGAACACCCTGGATTTAAAAAAGGAATATTTAAGGAGTTGGTTGAGGGAATTCGGTCTACTTCCATTGGGGATAGAAATGCTACGATATTTATCGATATCTTTTTGCTTGGTGAGACTATCGGTGTTGTCATAGCAAAGGAGATTGTACGCGCAATTGAACGCAACCCATCACTTAAGGTTTTTATTCTCCGTGATATGGAAAACCATTATGGACACAAAGAGAATATGGTCCCTGTATACAATTACCTCAGGGCCTATAGTAAGCATAAACCCGGTAACCTTATTATCCTCCCGGCAGAGCTTGATTTGCATCCAACGGGACTGGCTGACTGGATGAACTATCTGATCCCTGAAGATGCACAGGAAAAATTCGGCAACAGTATACAGTTGTCTCCCATGGCCAAAGCTGATCATTCCAAGATAATGGTCATAAATGGTAAGCATCTGGATGGGAGCGCAGTCGCCTATGTGGCATCCAAGAACTGGCTGGACACTTCCGGAGGAATAAACTACGATGAGGTCATTAAAGTATGGGGGCCTGCCGCGACAATTATTCAGGACAACTATGTTCCTGACATGATAGCTGCGTTAATAAAAGAATACAAAGATCCAAAAACGCAGAAATGTCATGTCAATTACCTTAAATTACTTTACAACGCTGCTACTAAGACTAAAGGTTTGCCGCTTCCCCGTATCGAAAATGGAAGCCCTCAGAATAGTAGGGGGGAAAAAGAAGATGACATCGACTACATGCTGGTTGCGCAGACAATAGTTTCTGATTGGGATATCCTTAATCGTAAAGAAGGAAATTTGCCAGACAGTTTATATGTTGAGAAAGCGGGAAAAACTATCATCAATATTGGTGAGAACAATCATAATTCTCATATCAGAAACGCACTTGATCAGGACATTTATCTCATCGAAAATTCAACTCGAAAAATCCTGGTTGCCGATCAATTCTATATTGAACCACGTTTGGTGAGAGCTACGGTAGAGGCGGCAATAGATAAAAAGTTTGATATACTTTTGACCTCCATGCCAGGTCCGTTAGGCGTCATGCCGGATAACTTTCTCAATGTTGCCTACCTTGATCTTTTGCTTAAACATGAAGCTTCCAAAAATATCAGGCTGAGATGGAAGAAACTGTATCGTTCCGGGGAGATGATCCAGGAATTCCATATGAAGACGTTGACTGGGGGTAATGAAAACTATGATATTCATATAAGCGGTTCTGCCAATAAGGGTTTTATGACCATGCGGGGCGCTTTCAGGGAAACGCAGGTCATGATATTTCAACCGGCTCAAGAAAAGGGGACTATAGCCCAGTTGGCAAAAAATGATTTTGATAAATATTTCATTAATAAAGGTGGTAAGTGTTTCTCTCAGATCTTAATTAAAAAAAATAAAGCTGATAAAAAAAGAAAGGTAGACAGTAAAGAGAAAGTTCCAGTTGAAGAAAATGTAGGAGCAGTTGAAGCTGATTTAAACTACTCGTTTTTTGAGGCTGCAAAGTCTATTTTGAAACTTATAAATCCCAATCCTGACAAGGATATTGATAAAAATGAAGCTTATAAAGTGTTTAAGAAAGCCAGGGAAATAGGCGAAGCTCTTTACAATCCCTATTCATTTTCTTTGCCGCCAACAAAAAGAACGGCAGATGAGTAGGATTAAATGTGGGAAAAATTTCTAAATTTGATCTTTAGTGGAAAATTACCAGGTAAAGTGGAGTTGATCTAATATCAACATTAATTGATAATTTTTTTGAAAGGAACAATGATGATATATTATTCTGTAATAGTTTCAATATTTGTTAATTCTGTCAAAAATTTAGCATGTGTGTTTATGTTATGTACAATTTTATCGTCACTGATTGGATGTGGTATTTCAAGAGAAGGCGCTGTAGATTATCGTAAAGCAAATATTATGGACATGAGTGAAAAGAAGGAGCTTGTAAGGATAAAAGAGGAGTCTCTGGATAGTAAAAAAGCATCAGGTGCAATTCAAAACACCCCATTACTGCCGGTAAAACTTGTTAGGCAAGCGTTACAGTCAAATGAAACGGATGCAAAAATAGAAAAATTGAACTCAATTACCATTCGATTAAGACGCGCGTTGATAAAAGAGTTTACTGAAATTCCTTTGAACCCTATTAGAGGGTTTAAGGCAAATGGAGAGATTGCAATTGTTGTGAAGGCTTTTGAATTTGGTGAAGGTGAAGATTTTGATTTTACACCAGAGGGAGTTAAGGAAGGGAGGGTAGTTTTCTACTCAAGTGATGTGGAAGAAGACCAGATTCTCAATTTCAATAATATGCCAATCTACGGGCCCATTCAGTACAATGGTAATCCAATCGGGCTGGATTTTTTCATCATGGAGTTAGATACGAATGATGAACAGATAGCGGCCCTTCTCAGTACTTTAGCAAGCTTTGGCGCAATGGCATACCCTCCCGCCGCACCAATTCTACCAGTGTTGGACTCACTCGGTAAGTCATTATTAAAGGGTAATACTAACGATATAGGGATGCGTTTCTCTTTAGTTTTAGATCCACCGGAAGGGTATGCCGGTTTAAGTTATCCATCTGTAGAAGCAGGAAACTATGTTCTGCTCAGAGAAGATAATCGCCAAGCTGTTACTAAATGGGATGCGTTAGTGTTGGACGATAATAACGGTTTACTCTATAACAATACAACTGATAAACAGGGGTTGTATAGAGATAACACTTACCTGACATTTCAGGTAAATAAAGGGTTCAATTCAAAAAATCTTGACTTGTCTCAAAATAAGTTTGGTCCTTTTCTTGACAAGCTTAAAGAGGAAGATGCTCGCAAAGCAGCCGAACTAAATGGTGTCTTTAACGAAATAAAAAAAGTTGGATTTGCACGGATGCAGAAGAGAAACTTTACTAATGCTAAAGTAATATTAAGTAATTTAAAGTCTGCAATAAAAAATAACAAGCAAAACATTGCAAAACGTACAGCTTACGACTTGTTTAAATTAATAAAAAAGGCGGTGCCGCCTATACCAGATCCTAATCCGGGATCGGAAAATTTATCATCAGAGCAGAGGATCTATTTGTTAAAAGCGCTTAGATCAATGGCTAAAGCAAGTGCATCATTTAGTGATTTAGAAATATTTGAAGATGATTGGTTCAGAAGAACTCCTGGTGATACAATTTTTAATACACTCTTTCCTTTAATAAAATAAGAGGCATCAGGATATGCTTCTCCGGATATTAAATAAACAACATTGTAAGGGTTTTTTTCAGCTGAATGATAAGTCGGGTTAGGCCAAACAGTCTTTGTCACAGGGCCTGTCTGGCCTGCCCGGATGAATTAATTCGAACAGGAACAACCCCCTATTAATCCCTGATAATCATTGGCAACTTTGGTTTTAAACAGTATATTTACCGTACTCAATTTTTCAACTAAACAAATACTTTAATAAAAGGGCTGCTATGAAAAGAAAAAAAATAATTTATTATTTACTACCATTAATGATGATTATAATGACATTATTTGCCGGTTGCAGCAACCCGCCTAAACTTCTGGAAAAGGAAAAAGTGTACGGTACAAGTTCCGACAAATACGCGATCTTTCATAGGATTGCTGAGGCTGATCGAGGTTTTGGGCTTAAGTATCCTGGGTTTTTGGTAGGAATAGAGAAAGGGCATAGGGAAGATATTGATCCCAATAATACGTATAATGTTGTTGAACAACTGAATAGAGGGGTAACATCAGAAAAAAATTATGAGAGAGTTAAGGATATTCTTGGTGACAGGAAATTGACTTTTATTTCACATATTGCACAGTATCGGCTTAAATCGAGTACTACGGAGAATCCCTATCAGGGAATTCCTTATATTGAAGAAGAGTTCATACATAACGCGTATGAGAAGGATTACGACCACACAAAGGTATATTCCGACAGCGACGTAGTGCTTGGAAAATTAAAAGAACGTCTTGGGGAAATAAAGAACTCCGAGAGATACACCCACATATTCCTCTATTGTATGGGTTGGAATACAGATCAGCAGGAATGTCTGAGAAATTACAATAGTCTATTGGCGTTAATGATAGAGAATTACGCAGGGAGAGAACCTTTCAGACCTCTGTTTGTGGGGATTTCATGGCCATCGTTATGGAAGTGGAAAGTATTTAAATATACGGGAATAATATCAAGTTATTTTGCAAAAGCGGATGACGCGGACGAGGTAGGGCTTGTATGGGCGAATAGAGTGTTGCGTGATATCCTGGTCCCTCTTAAGAGAGAGAAAGAGATCCCATTGATAATTGTGGGACACAGTCTTGGCTCCAGAGCGCTTACAAGGGCGCTGTTTAGCGCTCCTCTGGTTCCAACAGTTCTTGTCGATTCATCTGACGATATAAAAAAGAGCGATATTGATCTGGTAATCGGACTGGAAGGCGCGTTCAGTGTTAGACGATTCTTGAAAGGTAAGGGGCTAGAGGGGTATCCGTATGAAAAGTTTGCTGATTATGCCCGAAAATTTGTTTTTACCTGGAGCAGTCATGATACCGCAACTGAGGCGCCTGTAATTTATGGTACCCGGTATATAGGCAGTGAATCCGGCTATAATTATACATCAAAATTTGATTCTTTCGAACACTTCAAAATAAATGTTGAAGAAATCGATCAGGCTTCAGCTGTTAAAGGTCAAAGAGATAAAAAGAAGAAGAAGTATAAATTAGACATTAACTATAACAGGATTTTTAAAGACGTGCAGGACAGTATGAAGTGGAAAAATAGTTTTACGGATGCGTCCAAGATTTCAATTGTGGATGCTTCTGAATTGATCTATTATCATCCATACCAGAAAGGTGGCAATGCCCATAACGATATTTATACCCCGGGAGTTGCAGATTTTATCTGGAGTTGTATTGATAATATTCCTTAAGTACAAATAAAAAATTTGAATTAAATACGCGAGGAGGAGATCCTGAAACAGGACGAGAATAGCTTATATCGCACTTTTCAGTATCGTTGTCTCATTAGCGCTTCTGTTTATAGCTGCCTTCTTTGATGGCTTGTCCGTAACCGTTCCGGTAGATGAGTCGATAGGACATGCAGAGTACGCTTTTCAAGGTATCTTAAAACAATCAATAGTAACGAGGGGTTATTTGCATGGATAGAAGGATTTCTAGCGGCAATTGTTGGCGCATACTACGGAGTAACATCATGGCGCCCATCCAGTTAGTACAGGAGTAAATGTGTTCAAGTTTCATTATTCAATTAGAAGTAGAAGCTTTTTATAAATTACAACATTTGTTTAGGCTCTGTAGGCAGCAAAAAACAAACATGTTATTTTTTTAGGATGGGGGAGGCTTATGGTTGAAGTAAATGATGGAAAAACAGGAAAAGATCATTATGTTGAAAATGCGAATGAAGTTATCGAAAAAGAGAGACAACATATTGGAAAAAATAATAAGGAAAACCTCTCTGGATTAGCTCTCTCAGGCGGTGGCATTCGCTCTGCCGCATTTGGGCTTGGCGTTATCCAGGGCCTTCTGGCAGGAGATCACTTGAAGAAGGTCGATTATCTATCTACAGTTTCCGGTGGAGGATACATTGGCTCAGCTCTCACCTGGTTCCTTTATAAAGGAGGTAAGAAAGGTACTATAAAATCAGAATTCCCGCTTGGTAGATCAGGGGTTGGTGACAGGCAGGGTATAAATGAAAACGCTACATTAAACTACATCAGACAGCATTGTAACTATCTTCTCCCTGGCAAGGGGCTTGATATGGTCTCAATGATGGCGGTTGTTATTCGCAGTATGTTTATTTCGCTGTTTGTGTATCTGACGATGCTGACAATTGGTATGTATTGCTTGCTGAAATTACATGTGATTGACAGACCGGGTACCGTGAATCCAACCGGGTGCCCAATTCCCTGTTCAGGTCAGATAAACTTTTCTATCAGTGCGGCAATCGTATTAACCGTCCTGGTCCTGTTGTTTATTCTCATGTCTTCTCTATTTACCAAGATGTTGAGTATTATTGATAGTTCTCTGATATACCGATGGTTTATTTTTAATCAAAAGATTATGGGATGGGCCTGGAAGATCGTTTTAGGTCTTCTTGTCCTGGGGTCACTGCAGTATGTGAGTCAGGTGCTCGGCACTGTCCCTCAGGCAATTGCAGCTTGTGGATCAACAATTGCAGGTGTAGTTATGGGTCTGCTTAGATTAAAAAGAGATCAGGACCCGAAGAAGTCAAAGAGAGGTTCGGTTGAAAACATATTGATTGTTGTCGCAGCGGCGCTTCTGATATATGGTATGCTCTTTATCGCATATACTTTAGCAAATAATATCAAGTGTGGATGGACGATTGTTTGCCTTTCTTTACTGGTTTTAATATTCGGTGTCATTGTCAATCTAAACTATGTCGGTATGTACCGTATGTACAGAGACCGTTTGATGGAGACATTTCTTCCTGATACGGAAAGTGTTGAGGACAATCAGTGGAATCCGGCTAAAGAAGCGGATAAAACCCTGTTGGAAAAGATGTGCGATAATCCACGCAGACCCTATCATCTGATAAACACACATATAGTGCTTGTAGACTCGCCGACATCAAAATTTCGTGGTCGTGGTGGTGACAGCTTTACTCTCTCTCCACTCTTTTGCGGAAGTGACGCGACAGGATGGCGCGAAACTGCTGAATATATGAAAAAAGGATCTCGCGGCATGACACTCTCAACCGCGATGGCTATTTCTGCTGCGGCTGTTAATCCAAATTCCGGTGTGGCAGGACAGGGAGTAACGCGTAATAAATCAGTATCCCTGTTGATGTCTCTGTTGAATATAAGGACGGGTTATTGGGCACACAATCCTGAAAAAAGGTATCATTCACCTTTCCCGCCAAATTTTATCATACCCGGTCTTATGGGAGTATTGGGATCAGGTCTGAAAGAGAATGGCAGATCAATAGAGTTGACTGATGGAGGTCATTTTGAAAACCTAGCGCTTTACGAATTGATAAGACGTAGGTTGTCATTAATCATAGTTTCCGATGCGGGAGCAGATCCTGATTTTCAATTCGGAGATCTCGCAAACGCGATTGAGCGTGTACGTGTTGATTTTGGCGCTAATATCAAGTTTAATGATCCTGAGTTTAACCTGGAGCATGTATTGCCAAAATCCGAGAAAGGGCTTATGGCAAGGAAATACAAGTTAGCAAAACGTGGTTTTGCTATTGCCAGCATTGAGTACAATGACGGGTCTGAGGGAAGGCTTATATACCTTAAGACAACACTTATAAAAGATCTTCCGGCAGATATTTACGGTTACAAAAATGCAAACCCTCTGTTTCCTGATCAGCCTACATCAGACCAGTTTTTTGATGAATCACAATTCGAGGCCTACCGTGAACTGGGTTATCAACTGACTAAAAAAATGTTGGCTACTGTTAAAATATGAGCAGTGAACTTCCTTGATTTATATTTGACTTTATACTTTTTTATGTTTTTAGAATGGAGGATGTAAATGAAGAAACCAAATAAAAGAATTACAAGAAAAGGAACTGGTGATGTGAAAACGGTCTCAGATAATAAAACCGGTAAACACTCATATTGTTCCATGCCGAAGACGGTAGAGCGGGTGTTTGGCCCGGATGTAAATCCAAACCGTGCTGGTCTTATACGAAAGATTGAAAAGAAATGGGCAAATGGGACGGTATTGCACTACTATTTTTTTGATAAAAGCAGTGATGGCGAATATGTATACTATACAAACGGGACAAGGAAGTGGGTAGGTTGGACTACACAAGAAGCAGAAAAGAAAATTGTTCGCAGGGCATTTGATATCTGGAAGAAAGTAGGTATCGGTTTGGAATTTAAAGAGGTCAAATCACGTGAAGATGCTGAAATTCGAATAGGGTTTATGAGAGGTGATGGGGCATGGTCGTATATTGGAAGAGATATCAACGGTATCGCAGAAGATGAACGAACAATGAATTTTGGTTGGGATTTAACACGGCAGGCCAGTGAAATTGATACTGCAATTCATGAAATTGGTCATACCCTTGGGTTCCCTCATGAACATCAAAATCCAAATGCGGGAATCGTCTGGGATGAAGAGTCTGTGTACAGTGACCTTGCCAAACCGCCAAACGAATGGAGCCGTGAAACGACCTATCATAACATAATAAAAAAAATAGATCCGGATACCGTACAGGGTTCGAATTGGGACCCGAACTCAATAATGCATTATCCATTCGATAGTGGGATGATTAAAATACCAGAAAAGTACTACACTAGCGGGTTAGAACCTGATCCAGGGCTTTCCAAACGAGACAAAACATGGGTTAAGAGTTTTTATCCGCCTCTTAAGAAGAATGATTATATTGATCTTCTTCCATTCAGAAGTGTTCAGATGTCTATAAAGGCAGGCGAACAGATCAACTTTAATATCAAACCTGTTGCTACACGGTATTACAATATATCAACATTCGGCACTTCAGACACACTCATGGTTTTATTTGAGAATGAGAATGGAGAAAATCGTTATCGGACAGCAGATGACGATAGTGGTACCGGGTATAATGCAAAAATCCGTACAAAATTGATTAAAGGGCGTAGTTATGTCCTGCGAGTACGTCTTTATTATAGTAATCGGTCCGGCGGGACTGCAGTGATGATGTGGTAGATATTAGCATAAGTATAGTGTGTCGTCAGGCTACCAGGTTTTAATTGTCCTAATTAGAATCCTGCCTGTCCTCTTGAAATGCGTGGACTGCCAGTCTCAGTCTACTTCAAACTTGATATGTAGGGAGAATGCTAACAAGATAAGGAGACCGTTAAAATGACTAAGTCAAAATTTTTAACAAGCCCTGATAAATATGTTCTGGACGCAATGTCTGATATACCGGATATCAGGGACAGGATGTATGAGCCCATGCTCGTCCAGTTAAAGAAGAAGATAGACCCTCCCGACAATTTATTTATTCTGGACCAGGGCAGGGAAAGGTGCCTGTACTGGATTCGGTCTTGCTGCTGTCATAAATCTTTTGAATTTGCGTAGAGACTGTCAAATAAGTGTTAGTCCACGGATGCTCTATGAAATGGCTAGAAGGTTTGATGAATGGCCGGGTGAGGAATATTTCGGGTCGAGTTGCAGGGGTGCTATTCGAGGTTGGTACAATATGGGTGTATGTACTGAGGAAATGTGGCCGTATAGGACAAATGACAAGTCGACTTTGTCAATAAATATGGCAAAAGATGCCCGTTCAAATACAATCGGCGCATATTACCGTTTAAGACATGATATTGTTGATTTCCATGCAGCCCTTAATGAGGTGGAAGTGCTTTACGTATCTGCAACAGTGCATTCCGGCTGGTGGAAGGATTCAATAAGGAATGGAATAATTCCATTTCGTGATAGATCTGCCGGTGGACATGCCTTTGCAATTGTAGGTTACAATGAAAAGGGTTTCTGGGTACAGAATTCATGGAATATCGATTGGGGTAATAATGGTATTGCACTGTGGACATACGAAGATTGGCAGGTAAATATCAGGGATGCGTGGGTTGTTCGACTGGCGCTGCCGACGCCGCAGATTTTCGGAAAAACTCCTGATATATTTTCCTCAGGTGCTGAAGGTACTGCCGAACTCAAGAAGGGCCCCGTGCGTGCGGAGATTGCAGGACATTTCGTACACATAGATGATGGTAAGTTTTACGATAACGGACGTTATTGGAGCAATCAGGCAGATGTGACCGCTACCGCGGAACATCTGGCGGACAGCGGCAAATATAGACATCTCCTGTTCTATGCACATGGAGGTCTGAATAGTTCCAGAGATTCTGCTCGGCGTATAAGCGCTGTCAAAGAAGTATTTAAAGCTAATGGTATATATCCGTATCACTTCATGTATGACACGGGAATGTTGGAGGAGATCAAGGATATTATTTCAGGCAAAAAGAGACGTGCGACTGATAGAGTTGCGGGTGTTGGAGACTGGAGTGACAAATTCATTGAACTTTTGACACGTAAACCTGGCCGCGCCATCTGGCGTGAAATGAAGGATGATGCTAAAATTCCTTTTTATAATAACCGTGCGGGTATTAAAACAATCAGCATTTTTATAAATTGTCTATTGAATGCCAATAAACTCAGTAAGCAAATACACATCATAGGCCATAGTACCGGAGGTATTCTACTGGCACATTTCATAGAAGCATTTAAGAAAATTGCTCCAAAACAAAAGATAACAACCTGTAGTTTGATGGCGCCGGCTTGTACAGTTGATCTGTTCAATGCTCATTATAAACCCTACCTTGGTTCTAAAACCGGTAAATTCGGAATAGACAAAATGACAATATACAATTTGACTGATGAGCTTGAGGTGGCGGACAATGTTGCAGAAATATATCGTAAGTCATTACTTTACCTTGTTTCCAACGCTTTTGAAGAGGAACGAGAGGCAAAAATTCTTGGCATGCAGAGATATAGCGTGGAATTAAAAAATATCTCGTCAAAAAATTTAGATCTGGTTTACAGTAACGGAGCGAAACAAACTTCAAAACTGCGCAGTGCAAGCAGAAGTCATGGTGGATTTGATAATGACAAATATACCATGAATGACATACTCGGCACTATATTGGGTAAAAAACCTGCCAGACCATTTAAAGATGTTGATCTGAAATATTAGGCAGTCGATTGGTTTGTGAATTGAGTGATACATGACGATGTATCACTCAATTCAGGTTATAGTATAAGATATCTACTGAAGATGATTTCTTCATGCAAAGCTTGCTTTATTAGATGACAACAAAGATTTTGTTAACCTGGATAGGAGTATTTGATCATGGCAACAATTAGTTATCCTAAAAATTTTGAGATTATTAAAAATGATGGAAGTTATCTGGAGATTAGAATTGGAGAGATAGTTAAGGGTTGTAATCATTATTTTTATCAGTTAAGTAAAAATGGAATTAAATTCCAAGGTAAGAAAAAGTTGACATTATTGGGTCCGGAATTCGGTGTGATAAGGACAGATATTACAGAGACCGGAAAATATACTTTTTCCATCTATCTAAATGATGCAGAATATAGTTTCGGCGCTCCGTGGAGAATCATAACAAACCCGGTTAAGAAATTAATAAACTGGATATTTAATAATCCTGTATGGGAACAGGATGTTTTTGTTATGGTCAGGAAAGAGCAGGAAAAACTTTCAGAAAAAATTAAGCCGTTAGTAGAAAAATATGCGCCGTTTCTTCTTTTAGATAATGAAGAACGTTATGTTCCCGCTTCTCTCGATTACCTGGTAAATCAGGAAAAGCCTGATAACAATTTAAATGACCTTAAAGTAGGGATAATTTTTCATCGCTTAGATACAGGTCGTAAGAAAAAAGTGACACGCAGAACACGTTTAACAGGTGTTGTCAGGGAAAACATTGAAGATATTCCTATTAATGATATTGGCAAAGTACTTCCGTTTAATGGTGACAATCTCGGTGAACTGGATACATTGAAAGTTAGTGATGTTGCAACTGCTAATAATGAAATGAGAAACGCAATAGAAAAGAGGGTTGGAAATGCAGATAACATAACTGTTTATTATTCATGTTTCTTTAACCCTAATCAAAAAAGGGATGAAGTTGTAATTAATTATCACTTTCTTTATGCATATGATCCTAAGACTGAAAAAGATGGACAACGGTTTAAAATAGCGTCTCATGTTTTTGACCGTGAAAGTATCAGTATCGTTTTTAACTGGGACAGGAATAATCCGGAAATCGAACCTCAACCAGATTCGGTATTATATGGCGCACATCTCCCTGGACAGAAAATAACATTAAAAAGAAAAGACAACGGTGAGGAGCAGGCATGGTCGACAGGACGAGTTAAACTGAAGTGGAAAGATGTTGCAATTGTTAAAAATGAGGAAAAGGATAAGTTACATCCGGTTGTAGCCGTCGCATTGGGTTCTCATGCGCCATATCCGGTACGGGGAGTTTATGTTGTTGATCCGGGGAAGATGCTTCCATCATTGACGGAACCAGCAAGGGCGGGTAAAGGATTGATCCCGTCTTGCTATGAGAACAATAAGAGAAAAGTAGAAGAAGTGTTTGAAAGTAAAGATGTTAGTTTTTACACATTAGCAGATTTAGAATTAGGTTCTATTACCAGCACTTCAAAAAATAGTATTTTAGCCTTCAGTGGTGATGTGGTAGACATTATTGGAGGAAATAATGCCAAGTTTCCACCGTTTACCAAACGTGAAACTGAAATAGACAAATATGTTAATGGTACTGCAGACGATCCGGTCCATATTTGGGACCCCAATAAAGTAGATAAAACGGATGATACAAAGTTTGCTGATTTGGTTAATAAAATTGAAAAAAGTTTGACAGAAGGAGTGGTAAGATAATAAATCCATGTTGATATTATTTTAAACTACCAGGTACAAAAAAATTAAGGAATTCAAATATGATAAAAGAAAAAGTGAAAATATTCCTGTCAGACTTACACGTTGGAGACGGATGACCTGCTGCTGATTTTACACCCTCAAAGGAAGATGTATTTACAAAAGTTTAAAATGAACTCTCCTCTTCCTATGGTAAAGGGAGTGTGTTAATAATGCTTGGTGATATTTTCGACTTAATCGAATAGAAAGAGGATGATCCTGTAAAAGCTATCGATTTTGCTGTTAAGAAACACGATGCATTTGTTACGGCACTGAGAAACTGGCTGAGAAAAGGGAATAAGCTGTTTTAACTGAAGAAAAAAATGAATTTCCCTAAAATGGAGAAACCCGTTGTAGAGGATCCCGCGTATGCCGTTGATACTGATTTGTTTACATGATAAAGATGATAATTCTTTTATGTTAATCAAGTGAGACATATTATGGTTTGTGGGTAGTCTGGTAATAAGGAGATGAGTAATGTATGAACGTATATGGAGTGTTTTTATAACGACCTTTATGGTCAGCGTCATTCTCATTGTTGGTTCGATAGGGTGTTGTAGTAGGCAGCATTTGGATATTAAATTTGCATCTTTAACTAAAGATTGTAAATCATTAGACAGTATTGAGAAATTTTTTAATAAATATATTGAAACGATGGATAATGTCGTTAGGTCAAATGATGAAATAGTTCATGAGTTAAAATTAATATCAGAAAAATATTTGGGGAAAAAAACCAAAGAGTTTAATGTTATTCCGACATCTTTGACCCTAAAAATAGGGAATAAAAAATGTAAAGATGGTTGTTTTACCGCTATTTCTGGAGACACTATATATTCAGTTATTTCCAGCAATGAAATGGTTGCGAAATCTCTTTTTGATTATCATAAAAAAAAACTATAAAGAAAAAGAGGGATGTATACATGAACCAAGATGTAAGTATGAACAAATATTTATTAGGGGGGTTAGTGAGGGAGAAGCAATTATTACTTTTGCTAGTGAGAATGGTTTATCAAAAGATATTAAGGTAAGTGTTGTAGATATATCATTAGAAATCAAATCAGTCGGGGGAAAAAGGGTAGGCAAAGATAAGACTATTACTATTGAGAAATGGGAAGAAAAGAAGATTATAATTAAATCTAGCTTTAAGCCCATAGTTAAGGATAATTCTGATGTAAAAAATAATCTGAAAAAACTGTTTTTTAATAAAATTATTATGTCTGAGAACATGTGGGAATCAACAATCAAATTCAATGAATCTGGGATGAATGAAAATATATCTGGATACACAGACGAAGAAACAGTAAACAAAGAAAGTGATTTTGGCAAAATGACAAAAGATGAAAAATTACTTTTATTAATGGTAAGGGTGGAGATGATAAAATTACTTTTATTAATGGTAAGGGTGGAGATGATAAAATTACCGTAAAGTTTAAGTAAATACATTGAAAATTTAAAGTTGAAGTTGACAACCTTGAGCTTTTTTGGTCGTTTCTTCCTCAGAATGACATGCTTGCTTGTCATTCTGAATGTAGCGAAGCGGAATGAAGAATCTGACTTGAGGATATCGTTATGTTAGAAAATGAAAAAAATGGACTTGGGCTGCCGCCAATCAGCAGCGTTGTAATTATACTAATTGTAATAGGAGCTGTTTTCTTTAGTCTGAAACATTTGCAAAGCTCACGCCCTTCAGATTATGGCACATCTGAATATATGCGAGACACTGAAGATGTCTACGCTCGTCTCTGGCAAGACCCCTTTGGCGCTATTTATAAACACGAGGAGGATAAATCGTTACATAAGGGCGTTCATTCACGTTTTGTTCTGGAAAAGATCATAAAAAAAAATGAGATAACTAGACCAGACGAAATTCACATAATTGGCGTTATGGCAGAAGGTGGACATTACTTTGAAAACGTTGAACAGAAACGTAGACGTAGATACGCAATAGTTTCTGCCCTGAATGTTTCCGGATATAAGCCTGAAAATGCACAAAAAATCGGCTATTTCCTGACGAGTGATTATAAATTTACTAATGATGATAATGTTAAATTGCCAGAAAAAATTCCGTTTGAATTGTTTAAATTCAGAAAAGGCAAACCATTAATCGTATTACTCTGGCTGGATGAAGAATTTTTTGCTAATAATTTTCTTATAAATATTGATGCATTAACCGAAGTGTTGCGGATTGACCAGTTGTTCAAGAACACAAATCCAGAAAATAATATTGTTGAAGATGGTCCAAAGAATGAAACTGATTCAGTAAAATTGACAATCCTTGGGCCGTCATCTTCTGCCACACTAAAATCAATGGCTGATGAATTAGGAAAATCAACAACTTGGGGTGACTTAATTGCTAAAGTACAAAGTTATACAGTAAAATTAGCAACACAGCAATTGTATAATAATGAGAAATTTGTTCAGCGAGTAAAGAATGATGAAGAACAAGTAGAAGTACAGGATACGATGACAAAGTACATTTATGCTGTCTTTACTACTATAAAGGAGAACTTAAAATTAGATAAAGACGGAGTTGTTGATAAAGACGATGAGTTTTATACAGAAGTGAAAAAGGAGATAATGAATCCTAAGTGGACGGAGAGAGACGTAAATACAGAAAAAGTCGAATGGTTCAGTTATGTTGATTTAGTGAAGGTTTGTTCACAAATTCGAGAAAAATGGCATCATCTAAAAAAATTGAAGCTTACAATAGTTTCTCCTATAGCGACAGTTGAAAGGAATTTACTATTAGAAGATAAGGATATTGGAGAATTATTTACTAATAATTTCCCAAATGGTCTCTTTTTACGAACTATCGAATCTGATTATGAACTAGCGGAGTGTATATATGATGAACTTGTTTTAAGGGGTGTGAAACCGGGGGATGATCATATTGTTATCATATCTGAATGGGATACAGATTATGGTGGCTGGATACAAGGTTCTTTTAATAGAGTTTTCAATGATAGAAGAAGAGTTTTCAATGATAGAAGAATTATAGATTGTCATAGGAATTATATTAAGATGATAATTAGCGAAATCGAAAAGAGAAACATAATTAAAGTCCGGGAAGATGTAAGGCCTATTATTAAAATAATTAAAGACGAGAGTAAGAAATATGAGGCTAAGGTAATGGGTGCATACGAAGATAATACAAACGAAGATAATACAAAAGCACCTTATGTTAGTGTTAAAGAAAGAATCAAGAAAGACAAAGATAATTTTGATGATTTTGTTGTTAAAAAAACAAAAGAGTTGTACAAAAGCATTTTTAACAATGAACTTAAAAATGCGATTAAGAAAGTTGCTGATAAGAATGATGAATTTATTGATAAAACAATCAAAGAGACAATAATTCAATATAGCTATATAAGAGGTTTGGATGGTACTGTTTCAGATGATGTAACAAATTATCCGGCCGGTCAGTTACAATCTAAAAAAGAAAATCGCAACACAGAAAAAAATAGTTCAAGGGTTTTTGTTAATCCTTCTATTGGCAATGGACAGTTTGATTACCTTCAACGGATGGGAGATATTATACAAAACAAAAACAGAAACTTAAAAAAGAATGGTAAAGGCAGGATAAAGGCTATAGGAGTACTGGGAAGTGATGCATACGATAAACTCCTAGTCTTGCAGGCATTGCGTAATAAATTTCCAGATGTAATATTTTTTACCACAGACCTTGATACGCGATTTTCAGATCCGGATGAAATTAGATGGACGAGGAATCTTATCGTTGCTTCAAACTTTGGTTTGCAGTTGCATCCCGGTTTGCAAAATGGTATTCCTCCGTTTCGGGACAATTATCAAACATCTGTATTTTTAAGTACGCTCATGATATTAAATGTTGACTTCAAAAACTATTATAAAAACTATGTTGAAAGATGTATAAGAGATGAACATAAATCTATAAAAATTGTTTTACAACTGAATTCTAATTTAGATTTAAAAAAAACAATTCCGCCATTTAAAAAAGAGTATAAATATTCTGCTTATTTAAGAATTTTGCATGCAATAAATAATCGCAAAGACTCTTCTATGAACAAATTTTATCAAACGGAAATTCATAACCTGATAAAACCAAAAATTTTAGAAATAGGGCGTCATAATCCTTGTGAATTACGTCAGAATTTGCATCCGAAAGAAAAAGCTGAAAATACTAATCTGATTTTTAACAAATTAGAAACTATCTTTCCAGGTTTGGACCATAGTATCTATCCAGATTTACCAAAATTTATTCTAGATGAGAATAAGGTATATCTTTTAGTCTATAGCATCATATTTGGCGTAATATTATTTGTGACAATGGTCATAAAGCAAAAAAATCATTTTCTTCAATGGATTCTGATTTCAAGTTACATATTGATAATCCTATTACACTATTGTTTTAATAAGAAGCCTGTTGATATTTTAGAGCCTTTTTCATTGCATGAAGGAATAAGTCTTTGGCCAGCAGAATTGTTGAGATTTTTTTCCGTTATTTGTTCCGGATTGATTCTATATTTTAGTTACAAAAAAATATTAAAAAAAAATATTGATAAGTTAGGGGATAAATATTTTGATCAAAATACTGAATTATTGACTATGGATGATATATGTAATTGGGATGCCCTTTTAGTTTTATTAAAATCGGATAACACTCAACGGTTAAAAGAGATAAGAACGAAAGACGTATCAAAAAATATTAAATTAATAAATACGAAAAAAGATAAAAAAAAGATAAAAGAAATAATAAAAATAATTAAAGAAAAAATAAAAAAGATTGAAGAGACAAGATTCACGGTAGTAGTAGAGCAATTGAAATCTAAACTAAATAAAGCCGGTCTATTAGATAAGATGTTAAAGACAAAAAATGAAAATGAATTAGATAATAAGATGAAAGAGGACTTTATTAATATTTTTAATACCATAAAGGATGACTTGTTGTTTTATAAAAAATGTATGGATGAAATCAAAGATGAGTTCTCAGCGTGGTACAAAGAATTTACGGATAAAATTAATGAAGAGGTTTCAGCGTGGTACAAAATAATTAGGGATAAAACTATTAAAGAGGTTTCAAACAGCTGCAATGAAAATGAGAAAGACTTTACGGATAAAATTAATGAAAAGTTTTTAAACAGGTACGGTAAAAATAAGAAAGAAATTGATGATATGCTTTTGTCATTCCATAAAAAATGTAAGAGTAAAATTGATAACGAAGCCATTAAATATTTTCCTCAAATAAAGAAAGAGCTTAATGATCTTAATGAAATTGAAATATTATTAACTAATTATGGTGAGTTGGAGATAAAAGAGACTGATATGTCTGACTCACAGAAACAAGGTATTAAACGATTCAATGTTAAACTTCTGAAGAAACTTTTCTCGCAGATTTTAATAAAGAGTAAAATTGATAACAAAGCTATTAAATGTTTTCCTGTTATTCGAGTTTTTTTAATAATATTAACATTTATAACATTTTCTCTTTTTTTATGGGATTTTCTTGATGGTATTTCCATAAATCATGTTGATGATGATTTGAGACCAAATTATAACATTATTTGGATTGTAACATTGATTGGATTATTTATATGGTGCATAAATGACTACTTAACAAAGGTTACTTCATTAAATAATTATGAAGGAAAAAATAATGATAGTAAACAACCTGTTGGCCTGGCCCTATCAGAAAACAGAAAGAGGAAGTACACAGTTTTTTTTGCCATATTAGTTAATATATTATTATTTCTATCAACATCATGTCTACTCTATTGGTGGAACTTCATTAAAAGACATGAAACAATAAGGGAATTTTTTTATGTAATATGGGTAATACCAATTGGACTATTAAGTTTGCTGATAATTTATTATTTGGATAACGTTGCTCTATCAAAGAAATGGTACAGGTTCATAGATGTTAGGGAAAAGTATACGGTTCATGATATTTGGAATTTTTATAGTGAACTTGGTAAATATCGAAATCGATTTTTTCGTTCTACTATGTTTGGACTTTCTTTTGTAATTTTTTCAGTTTTTATCATTAAAATGTATGGAGAACTACCTGTTCCATTTCGTGGAGATTTTAGTAAATTTTTTGATCTGGGTATGACTTTTTTGTCTTTCTTTCTCTTTGTATATTTACTCTTTTTTGTAGTAGATGCTGTCAGACATTGTGTCAGGTTTGTTAATTTAATAATGGATGAAGAAATAGCCTGGTCAAAAGAAACAAGAATTAAATTTGGTATCATTTCTGATATTCATGGTACTGCCACAGATTTCTGGTTAAAGATTAGGCTGATTGCGGAGAGAACAGAGGCTGTAAATAAATTAATCAACTATCCAATATTAGTTATTCTATTT
>NZ_BAOS01000003.1 GCF_002443295.1 Candidatus Scalindua japonica
GTTGTCAGGGAAAACATTGAAGATATTCCTATTAATGATATTGGCAAAGTACTTCCGTTTAATGGTGACAATCTCGGTGAACTGGATACATTGAAAGTTAGCGATGTTGCAACTGCTAATAATGAAATGAGAAACGCAATAGAAAAGAGGGTTGGAAATGCAGATAACATAACTGTTTATTATTCATGTTTCTTTAACCCGAATCAAAAAAGGGATGAAGTTGTAATTAATTATCACTTTCTTTATGCATATGATCCTAAGACTGAAAAAGATGGACAACGGTTTAAAATAGCGTCTCATGTTTTTGACCGTGAAAGTATCAGTATCGTTTTTAACTGGGACAGGAATAATCCGAAAATCGAACCTCAACCAGATTCGGTATTATATGGCGCACATCTCCCGGGTCAGACAATAACATTAAAAAGGAAGGACAACGGTGAGGAGCAGGCATGGTCTACAGGACGAGTTAAACTGAAGTGGAAAGATGTTGCAATTGTTAAAAATGAGAAAATGGGTAAGTTCCATCCGGTTGTAGCCGTCGCATTGGGATCTCATGCTCCATATCCGGTATGGGGAAATTATGTTGTTGATCCGGGGAAGATGCTTCCATCATTGACGGAACCAGCAAGGGCGGGCAAAGGATTGATCCCGGTTTGCTATGAGAACAATAAGAGGAAACTTGAAGAAGTGTTTGAAAGTAAAGATGTTAGTTTTTACAAATTAGCAGATTTAGAATTAGATTCTATTACCAGCACTTCAAAAAACAGTATTTTGGCATTCAGTGGTGATGTGGTAGACATCATTGGAGGAAATAATGCCAAGTTTCCACCGTTTACTAAACGTGAAACTGAAATAGACAAATATGTTAATGGTACTGCAGACGATCCGGTCCATATTTGGGACCTCAATAAAGTAGATAAAACGGATGATACAAAGTTTGCTGATTTGGTTAATAAAATTGAAAAAAGTTTGACAGAAGGAATGGTAAGATAATAAATCCATGTTGATATTATTTTAAACTACCAGGTACAAAAAAATTAAGGAATTCAAATATGATAAAAGAAAAAGTGAAAATATTCCTGTCAGACTTACACGTTGGAGACGGATGACCTGCTGCTGATTTTACACCCTCAAAGGAAGATGTATTTACAAAAGTTTAAAATGAACTCTCCTCTTCCTATGGTAAAGGGAGTGTGTTAATAATGCTTGGTGATATTTTCGACTTAATCGAATAGAAAGAGGATGATCCTGTAAAAGCTATCGATTTTGCTGTTAAGAAAGACGATGCATTTGTTACGGCACTGAAAAACTGGCTGAGAAAAGGGAATAAGCTGTTTTAACTGAAGAAAAAAATGAATTTCCCTAAAAAGAAGAAACCCGTAGAAGAAGATCCCGCGTATGCCGTTGATACTGATCTGTTTACATGATAAACAAAAGGATAATTTACGTTAATCATTAAACTTAAAGTAAACTTTACCATTAAAAAATTATTATGGATGAGAAAAAAGAGAGTAAATCTTCACTTCCACTTCCTGCCCTCCTGCTAATATCTGTTTTCATAGCTGGAGGTGTGGTCAAATACATTGCGCCTATGGATTCAATGCGTCCTTCACATAATAGAAGAAATGTGGAAACACAATTTGGTGATGAAAGAGTGTTGTCCCGTATGTGGCAAGATCCTTTGCAGACGGTTGATCAATATATAAAGAGACAAAAAAAGGAAGAGAGAATAGCTGTTAATAACCCTCAACCGTTAGGTTTCAAGGAAAGTCCATTATTAATTTTACCGGTATTTACCGGGTCAGGTAATAGTGCTGAAGATTCTGAAGTGAGGTTGCGTAGCCGGTACGCTCTGCTTTCAGCACTTCACACAGCAGGGTATAAGTCAAAAAATGCATCTCATATTGGGGCCTTTAATCTCAAAGAGTTCAGAGAACTATATCTGAGGGAAAAATATAAGGATGATTGGTCACGTTATGATCAGGATGCCTTTATTCCTTTTGAGTGGTTTGTCCCAGACCCTTTTATGGTTACAAGTTTTGTGGGAAAACAGAATAAAAAATTAACTGAATACAAAAGCATATTAGTTATCTGGTTAAGTGAGAGGTATTTTAATGATGAAATAATCTGCCAATTAAAATATCTGCATGATTATTTATTTAATTTATTTAAATGCAAAGAAGATGATGAGCTATGTTTTAAGATTATTGGCCCTACCAATTCCACACTGCTTGAAAAAATGTTATCTGAAGCGGAAAAAGGCTCATTGTTCATGACAAGTTGTGATATCTCAAATTGGAAACACTTATTGAAATTTATCAAGAATGACAAAAAAGTATTAAGGAGAGAACTGCTTATATCTAAATTGAATTATTACCCGTATGAAAAGATAAAAAACATTGATGATGTAAATCAATTAGACGATAAGATGAAGAATAATATCCTAGATGCATTTAATGAAATTAAGGACGACTTGTCATTTTATAAGAACAACAAGGATGAAATTGATAATACGAGTATTATGCATAAGTCTTCGATACAAGATAAATTTAAAAAACTTAAAGCTGATAAAATATTAGATAAATCGGGAAAACTGTTAATAGAAAAAGATGATTTGACAAATCCTCAAAAATGGGATATTGAACGATTCAATGTGGCAATCTTAAAGCAACTTTATGAACAAAAGGGTAAAACTATGCATATGTACTCTCCCTGGTCAACTGCTGAACCATTTTTTATGTCTAATAGCGATTTTCGAGAAAAAAAAGTGGGAGGATCTCAAGAGATCGTGGAAATTATGAGAGATCCTTCTTTAATTTTAGAAGGTAATATTGACTGGGAGTCATTATTAGACAAGATTAAAAAAGGTTCAAATAAAATAGAAAATAATACTCTTAATAGAGGAATGAAAATATTGGAATCTAAACTGAATGCCGATCAGTTAGAAAATATTAAAAAGAAAAAAATACAAACGAATTAGGATTTGAAACGAAACAGAATATAGTAAAAGCGTTTAATAATATTAAGGATAATTTAGCATTTTATAAAGAAGTAATTGCTGGAAATGGTATTGAAATACTTGAAATAAAAGAGGCGTATGATGATATTATCGGATTGTTTGATAAAGCTGGAAATTTAGAGAAAGCAGAGTCTGATTTAACAGATTTAGAAAAAAAGAAAATTGTATGGTTTAATATTGCTGCTTTGAATCAACTTTTTCCTAATATTTTGTCAAAGAGTTTAAAGTCTAAAAATAATTATTTAGATGTTTTATCATCAGCAGATATCTCTTTTAATAGAACGATCCATATAGATCGGTGTCTGACGGATTCATTGGTAGTGGAGTTACGCAAAAGAGGTGTAGATATGTCCAATGAGGGAACTGATCATATAGTGCTTATCGGTGAGTGGGACTCCTTTTATGGCAGGGCTTTGCCAATGTCATTTGCTCTGTCCATTGAAAAATACCGTATGAAATCTTCAAAGAGAAAGAAAAAATTGATTGATAAAAGATTGTTTCCGAAGCGGATTCATAGATTGGCTTATATGTATGGAATAGATGGAATATTGCCTGGTGATGAAGGGGATTCAATTAATCCTGTTGTGGATAAACCAGACAAAATATTACAAAAAGAAAACAGATCTCATAAAGGTTATTACAAACCAGAGTTTAAACAACCTTTGGGTAAAGCCCAGTACGACTATATACGCCGTCTGGTAAAAAGGATTAGGCGATTACCGTTTAGTGGTTATGAAGAGACTGAGTCAATGACGTCGAATTATAATGCTGAAATTCGCGCAATCGGTGTGTTGGGTGGTGATATTTATGATAAACTTCTGATCTTTAGGGCTTTGCGTCCTGAATATCCAAATGCTATATTCTTTACTAACGATCTGGATGCACGTCTTTTTCACGAGACCGAGTTAAAGTGGACACGAAATCTTATCGTAGCTTCAAGTTACGGCCTTCAATTACATCCGGAATTGCAAAAGGATATTCCTCCGTTTCGCTACAGTTATCAGAGTTCACTGTTTGCAGCAACTTTGCAAGTATTGGGTATCAGAGACATTAACCTGGAGAGAGAGAAACCACATAACATTCTTCCAAGAATATTTGAAATTGGAAGAAATGGGCCTTATGATTTAACTCCATTTTCGAATCTGAAAGAGGATCAGGCTGTTCCTTTGCATCCCAAACATTATGTACAATGGCAAAGTAAAGTATTCAATAGGGGATTTTGGTTGTATATTTTTCTTACGGTTGTTTTTCCATGTCTCATGTTTATGGTTTTAATTTCTATAAAATTAAAGGAGATTAAATATTTAGTATCCGATTTATACAAAAAAAAGAAACAGTTACCAGCTTTAAACCATAATAATTCTTTAAAGATAAAAATATTGCAAATGTTTAGTAAGGTTATCAAGAACTTTAACAAATTAACATTCGAGGGAAATAAACAAATAAGAGTTTTGCAAATGTTTAGTAAAGTTATCGAGAACTTTAACAAATTAACATTCGAGGGAATTAAAAAAGAAAGAGTTTTCTGGTCATTTGTTTTATCCATTCCATGTTTGATTTCCTTTATAGCTCTATCGTCTATTATTTATTTAGATTTCCGGTGCGGAGAGGGTGAACCTCTGACATTTTTAGATGGCATCAGTATTTGGCCTGCTGTATTGATTCGTTTATTTTGTGGGGTTCTCGCAATATACTTTATTTTATTATCCAATTATAATTTTATCCACAGTGAAGGTGTCATAGATAATCATTATAGCCAAAGAAATGCTGATGACATCTCAGTTGCATGGCATAAGTACAGAATTAAAGAGGGTGGTGTTAAGAAATGTATGGGCTATGCCGTATTTTTTGCATTAGTCTATTTATGTGTAGTACTTGTAGTCTTGATTATATTTGGATGGCCTCCTGTCCCTTTTCGTGGAAGCTTAAGCTTTTATACGGATAGCTTTATACTGGGGTTCAGTTTGTTGCTTATGAGTCTCCTCGCATGGTTTGTATTTAATAGAGTCTATTATTGTAGAAATTTCTTTTCTGACATAGATGATTCACATAAAGACAATTTTGTATCGAATAATGATAAAAGTTGTTCTATCCGTAAAATTATTGGTAAGGGTAAATGTGTCAGGAAAGATAATGATTGTCAGAAAGAAGTTAGCTCATGTCTGCAAAAATATGATACGAATCTGACTGAAAAAATTCAAGCAGAATATTCAAAAATCTGGGTTATAGCTAAAAGAACTGAAGCGATTGGGAAAATGATACTTTATTCTTTTATTGTTTTTGCGATCCTTTTGATTTCCCGAAACCAGTTTTTCGATTGTTGGACGTGGCCAATTCCATTAATATTTGTTATCGGTACTTCAATTTGCATAGGAATCTACTACTCATTTATACTATTCTATTCTGCAAATAATATTCGTAAACAGACAATAACCCGTCTTTACCAAATTAGGTTACAATTAATGGGTATTCAAATTCCATCTATAAAAAAGAATGATCGTAAGAAAATGAGGAACGAACAAAGGTTGATTAATGACGATATATCGAAGTTGACCGAACGAAAAACAAAGTACATAGAATGCATGATTAACGATATCAAGGATTTAAAAGATGGAGCGTTTACACCGCTTGGTCGTAACCATCTGCTCATTGCAGTGTTAACACCTTTGGGTGGAATAGGCTCTCTTGCAATACTACCACATTTGATACAATTGTTTGGTAAATAGGTAATTTAATTATATCGGAAATTACATTTTAACTGCTTATATTGCAAGAATATACAATTTTGTATAAATGTTGTATGGCCCGTTTTATAAACGTGCCTCTCCAGAATGCCAATTTTTGATAGTAATATTATAACAGATCGTTATAAACCGTTGATGACTTGTGATAACCTTATGTTGAGCCAATCTCTGTTTCCTCTAAAATCACTGCTTTGAGATTAACTCTCCTAATGAGGAAAAAATATTTTGTAGCACGTCTTTTTCTGGAAGAGGGATCTTCAGATATTTCTGTCCCGTCTTTTCATCACTTTCAATCAAGGCACCTCTCTTTTTGCTTTTAGTATCTACCGGTACCTCAATAGCATTACTGAGATTAGTTAAAAGTTGAGCGCCAGCTTTCAGAAGGTTACTCAACTGTTCAGATTTTTCAACTCCGGTTTCGGTAGGGGGGGCAGTTTTTTTGGCAGGTTCTTCATTTTTTTCTTTTAACTCCGCGGCTATTTCATCACTCTCTTCTTCCCGTTTTTCCTGTTTTTCAATAGCAGGGTCAGATTTTTCCAATGTTTCTGTTACGGTTTCTACTGTTTTTACAAATCTGCTTACCTGTGATTCTCCAACCATTACTACGTCTTCTCCTTCGGAATCGAGCACTCCGGCAAAAAGTGACTTTTTAAACTTTAAGAGTTCCAATATCCTTGCTTCAATAGACTCAGATGAGATGAAGTTTATTACACGTACGCTTCTTTTCTGACCCAGTCTGTGTACGCGTCCAATTCTCTGTTCCAGGATTGCGGGGTTCCAGGGAATGTCCATGTTGATCACAATAGAACCACTCTGCAGGTTTAAACCGACCCCTCCAGCATCAGTCGACAAGAAAACCATGCACTCAGGGTCTTCCTTAAACTGGGTCATCAGTTCCTTTCTCTGCTTTGAGGGGACATTCCCGTTCAGATGCACGTATTTAATGCCGTTTCTTGCAAGAACATGTTCAACTAATTCAGTCATTCTAAGCCACTGGCTGAAGATAACGGCTTTTTCATTGCCATCAATAATAAGTTCTTTTAGAATGACTTCAAGTTCATCAATCTTTGGGCCATGAATAGTCTTTTTATCAATCAGATAGGTATTGTCTGCTGCCATACGCATAAAATTAAGAGCAATCAGTAACCGTCTCTGGTCTGCTTCACACAGAAATTTATAACGTCGCCACTTTGCCACCAATCTAACCACAATATCATAATTTTCATCATGGATAACGTACTGCTCTTTTGTCATTGGAACAAAGAAGTTCTTGTCAATCCGTTCCGGAAGTTGTTTTAATACTTCATCTTTTTTTCTTCTTATCAGCACATTACCCAATGAATTCCTGATAGATTTAAGGTCCTTATATCCAATAACTTTGCCTCCCTCATCTACTATCCTGTGCATCTGGACGAACCGGTATAGTGGGCCAAGATGGTGTCTGTCAATAAGCTCCATGATAGAGTGCAGCTCTTCAATTTTGTTTTCAATGGGTGTTCCGGTAAGTACTATAGCAAATGTTGAATCCAACTGTTTTACATATTTTGCGGTCCGTGTCTTCCAGTTCTTTATTCTCTGGGCTTCATCGAGGATGATAAGGTCCGGAGACCAATTCCTTATATATTCAATATCTCTGAAGATAAGCTCATAATTAACAAGTTTGTAGAAGGACTCATTAAGATATAACTGTCGTCTGTGATGGTTGAGTCCTTCAATTACACAGGAAGTCCTATTACAGAATTTTTCTATCTCTCCATTCCACTGATGTTTTAATGACGTTGGAGAAACTATTAATACTTTTTTGATATTAAAGAGCTTTGCCATCAACTCGGCTGCAGTAAGCGCCTGGATTGTCTTTCCCAAACCCATATCGTCGCCAATTAAGCATCTCCCTGCCTTAACCGCAAACAAAGCACCTTCCTTCTGGTATGGATATAACTCTGTTTTTAATATATTTTTGAATAAAGGGCTTTTAATCCCTTGCTTTAGCTTTTTTTTGATAACGTTTTCTCTGTGTGCGGTATCCTGGTGTTCGGCCACAAAAGACATGACATCATCATAGCATCGTACTTCATGTTTATTGTTTTTAGGAATAGCATTAAACAGTTGAGGAAAATTGAGAATTTGCTCATCTTTCAGCACATTGTACGTGTTAAAAAATTTTTTCATTAACTTCGACAGGCTTGATGGAATATCTTTTCCTTGACGTAACCTTATCTCACGCTTGAGCCCATAATGCAGGTATATTTCAGAAAATGGGAGAGCATGTGTTTCTGCAAAAGCTTTTTTAGCGCCTCTTTTTTTCTTTAGCTTAAATAGGGTAAATTCGATGTGTTTACATGTGCCAAGGTTGTTAATACTATAATCAGGGCATGAGCAGAAATTATCACTTGGCTTGTCTCCACGAATTGAAATCTTATATGTTTTTTCAGTTTCCGGATTTGTTACTAGAAACTCAGAAAATATGGAATGGTTGCCTGCATTTTTCAGTTTGAATTTCTGCTGTTCTGCAAACTGTTTTCTGAGAAGCCGTTGCCACTCTTCCAGTCCAATATCCTCTGGTTTATGTGTCTTTGACACCTTTAATTTAATAGGTCTCTTTTTCTGGTTTTTTTTGATTTTTGTGCTTCGTCTCTTTTTGGCGGATTTGTCTCCAATTGTACTTTTCATGATGAAAAAAAACTACTCCCTCTAAATGTTTAGAATGGTCTCTTGAAATTGACTTATCTGTTGTAAGCTTTGCAAATTAGCTGTCTACTAATAGCATTATAATTAAACACCAGTGAATGTCAATGTAACGGTGATTAACGGTGGGTTGCCTTTCTTATATCTCATCTGCTTTTTCTTGTTTTTCTTGATCAGGTTTAACTGGAGCAGATTTCTCTTTTGCACGTTTTCTGTTTTTTCTCTTTTGTCTCCTGATCTTCTCAATGCGTTTTTTCTCTTCTCTGGTAAATCCATTCTGTAAACGCTCTATCTGATCTAAGAGTGTACGGCGCGCGAAAAATCTATTGAGAGCTTGAGACCGCTCTCTCTGGTATTTAACAGTAATATCTGTTGGGATGTGACGAAGGCATACACAGGACGATGTTTTGTTTACTTTCTGTCCTCCAGGCCCTGAGGAACGAATAAATCGTTCTTCAAGATCATTTTCACTGACATTCAGTTCCCGCATTCTGTCAAGGAGGGCTTTTTCCTTTTTTTCAGATATGTTAAATATAGACATAATATATTTCGTTGCTATTTGTTGTTTAAAAGAGTATATCAGATTAAATAGAAATTTGCTATGTAACAACCTGCATGAAAAGGTATGCATTTAAGTACGGTAAAAATCATGTAATTGATTATACTGACTGGAAAGAGATGTTCAATAAACTATGTGTCTGAACTTATTATTGTAAAATAAGCAAAAGGGGGTAAACATGCAAATCAGGACAAAAGGTATTAACCATCCGGCTCTCTATGGGAGGAATCTTGATGAGACGATCCATTTTTATACTGAAGTATTAGGGATGAAATTAGTGCTGCGCCAGCCGAATCTTGTGGACCCGAAATTGACTCATCTATTCTTTTCTGCTGGTAACGGTGCTTTTGTCGCTTTCTTCATACCCAATGATGACTCCGAAATTGAGCTGAGCAAAGGAAGTGAAGGGCTCGGTTCAATGCAGCATTTAGCATTTAATTTAGATATGCCAATTGAAGAAGCTATGGATGTGTTGGACCGGAACAGAATCAAATTTAAGGGGCCAATTGATCGGGGATACGAGTGCTCCCTCTATTTTTACGATCCTAACGGAATAAAGCTGGAATTGATGACGTGGAAAACAGCTTTGCCTCCCGGATCAAATGAAGCAGAAGTCATCGCCAGGGCTCAGAAAATTCGTGAAAAAGAGAATGATTATAATATAGAGGATCAGCATGTTCGACAAGCAATGAATGAGCTTGGTTTTTCTTTAGATTAGATTGAGATAACAGAATAAACACAATACCCGGGGATAGATTTTTACTAAATATCAGCGACATCCGGTTAGGTTTTTGCGTATACCGCTTTTGTCATACCCGCCCGCCTGTACCTATTTGGGCAGGAATTCCTTTATTTATCGGGTATCTATGTGACGCGTCCAATCTGGATTCCCGCTTAAGCTTTTCCTCGCAAGCTTTAAGCGGGGAGCATGCCTGCCCGAATAGGTGCCTGTCTCCACCAGAATGACACCCGCCAGAATGACACCCGCCAGAATGACATTGTCGGGCTGGTTGTAGGGCTGGCGAACGGCTGGCCGGGCAAGAAGGACGGATAGAAAAAATACGAAAAATAAAATTGCCAAAAATAAAACAAAAGATAATGATAGTCGCTGTAGGGTGGGCACTGCCCACCAAAAACATTCTACATCCGGAAAAAAAATCGTAGGGTGCGTTTTACGCACCAAAAACATGACAGCATAATCAAGTATTTGTTTAATATATAACACCATTGCTGTATCCAACGTTGTTAGTGGTGCATAGAATGCACCCTACTTGTTTTTTGGCGAACGGTGGAGCCGGGCGGGAATGACAGTTTTGGAGCATTAATTTGCAATACGCAAAAAGCTAACCGGATGATGCTGACTAAATATTAAGGTTAAATGTCCAGGTAAAAATTTGTATAATGTTATGATTAATTGATATTGAGAACCATTTTTAGAAGTGGAGTGTCTATGGATAGTAATTTTTCTTACTGGAGAATGGTAATAATAGGTGTGCTTTCTCTCTTGTTAATTGTTGCCATATCCTTTTTCTTTTATTTTGAACATATATATTTTAATTACAATCCGAAGGAGGCTACCTTCTCTAAATTAGAAAATATCAGAAACAAAAAAAAAGCGAAAGTAATAAGGTATTTAGACCAGCAGAAAGAGAGAGGGATCAAGGTGTGTCAGAACAGCGATATTAAAGATTATTTCAAGAAACTTCTTTATCTATACAGTAATCATGGATATGGAGGTATAGAATATGCCATAATAGAAAGTGTGGTTAACAAGCTTTTTGTGATTGAATTAGATAAGTTTTATGATCTTCTCTTTATAGATGCAGAGGGAGATGTTTTCTTTTCTGTCAAGAAGGAAGATGACTTCCTGGGTAACATACATGAAGAACGCTTTAATGGCGTTTCATTATTTGAAAAGATACGAAAGATACAAACCAGAGAGACAGAGTTTGTTGATTATGAGTATTACTCTATTTCGGATGAACCGGCTTCTTTTTTTATCACTCCTGTGCTTAAAGCAGACAAGATACAAGGCTATATTGTATTGCAACTGCCGATTAACGATATCAATTGCATATTAACAGAAAGGCAGGGCCTGGGAAGAACAGGTGAAGTGTATTTAGTAAATTACAATCAGTTAATGATAACACAATCCAGGTTTGTTGAAGATAACACAATATTAACCAAACAGATCGATACTGAGGCCGTAAGGAACGCCATATTGGAGAAGAGAGGGAACAAGATAATCAAAGATTATCGCGATAAAAGAGTTTTCAGCTCTTATGAGCAGTTTGATTATGAAGGGACGGAATGGATTATCGTAGCAGAAATAGATGAAGATGAAGTTATTACAGAAATCTATCTGAGCAGGGAAAAGGAGCTTTTTAACAAAGTTACTGATTATCTGTCAAAATATTCTTATCAGAATGATATACAAAAGGTATTTGGAAAGGAGTGGAAACAGAAAAACAGTTCTGTTAAGGTTGATTTTAAGGAGTTTCAAAAGAGTAAAAACGGCCAATCGCTTTATACCGAAGGTATTGCGACATGTACTGCAATGACTATTGGCTATCCTGGCAAATTTGGATATCTGCTCCATATTACCCCCACAGATGGGTCATACAGGAACGTCGGGTTTCTCACCAGGTTGTTATTAAGAGACAGCTATACTGACTTTGTGGAAAGAGTTATGAGCGGTATCTGTAGGTATGATATTCTCCAATGTGAGAAATCACAGTTGCGGATTGGTCTTATGGCAACTCATGATGACAGTTTTAAGAATATCATTCGCAAACTTACAGAACATGGAGTTGAACTATCTCAAATAAAGGTGCTTTATAAAAAAAATTATCAAAAAGTAGATGTTGTTTTTGATTATAGAAATGATCAGGTATGGAGCCTGTGGGGGGGCAAAGGGTTTAAAATGGTCTATACGGATGAATATGAAAATGCCCCTGATATTGGTGAACTAATTAAAAAATTGAGTAATTATAACCGAGTATAATGTTAGCTTTAAGGTTGGGAAAATCATGAAACCACATTGGCTTATTGTGCCGTTAATAATATTATTGATACCGCTTTTTATCTTATCCAGGGACAAGTTTGAGTATAGGGGTGAGATTTCGGACGAGGGGTTAGATTTAAATAAACAAGAGATGAATGTATTGATTCATGAGGAAGAGAAGGAGAATAATATTTATGAAAATGTAACCAAATTCAGGATGCATATGAAATCACTTGATGAATACTACGACGCACTGACAGAGTCAATTGAAATTCAGAGCTGGGACGACATATCCAAATATGCATTGATGTTGAAAAACACATCACCATTGATCTTTACAGGGATGAGGAAGGTAGATTTGCCAAAGGATTTTGTGCTTTTAGATACCGCCTTCCATTTTCAAGCCCTTGCGGTAGTAGCGGCGTGTGAATCAAGAGAGATGGTCAAGATGAATATTGAATATGAGAAATTACAGAAAACATGTGATGATTGTCATGAAAAATATAAGGACAGAGAGTAGCGTTACATGAACACTGCGAGAAGTATACCGGCCGCAACTGCAGAGCCAATCACGCCTGCCACATTTGGTCCCATTGCGTGCATTAGAAGAAAATTGTGAGGGTCTTCATCCAGTCCAATTTTATTAGACACTCTTGCTGCCATAGGTACTGCCGAAACCCCTGCAGATCCAATCAGCGGATTGATTTTATTCTTCGATGAGAATATATTCATAATTTTTGCCATGATCACACCGGCAGCAGTTCCGAATGAGAAAGCAAACAAACCCAGAACAATAATACCTAGAGTTTCCATGTTGAGAAATTTATCTGCAGACAACTTACTTCCGACACCCAGTCCCAGGAATATTGTTACAATATTGATCAGCGCGTTCTGAGTCGTATCACTCAACCGTTTGACTACCAGAGACTCCCGCATAAGATTACCAAACATAAGGAAACCTATAAGCGGCGCTGCGGATGGAAGAAGCAGTGCTGTGAGTACAATAACAACAATCGGGAAGATTATCTTCTCGCGATGTGATACATATCTAAGCTGTTTCATCTTGATCTTGCGTTCATCTTCAGTAGTTAACAGCTTCATGATAGGCGGTTGAATAATTGGCACCAGGGCCATATAAGAGTATGCGGCAACCGCTATTGAACCTAACAGTCTCGGGCTCAGCTTGGAGGCAAGGAAGATAGACGTAGGCCCGTCAGCACCTCCGATTATCGCAATGGATGAAGCATCTTTTAGTGAGAAGTCTATGCCGGGAACAAGTTTGGTAAGTATTATTGCCCCGATAAGGGTTGTAAAGATACCGAACTGCGCGGCCGCGCCAAGCAGTGTAGTGCGAGGGTTGGCAAGTAGTGGCCCAAAGTCAGTCATCGCTCCGACACCCATAAATATAATCAGTGGAAAGATTCCCGTCTTTATACCGGAATCATAGACATATCGAATGATCCCGCCTTCGTCGTTAATGAAGGCAAGTGGGATATTTGAAAGCACCGCGCCCATGCCAATAGGTATAAGAAGCAGAGGTTCAAACCCTCTCGCAATTCCCAGATAAATCAGAAGCAAACCTACACTGATCATCAGCAACTTGCCGATACCTTCAGTCCAATTTGCGGAATTGTCAGAGATCATAGCGTACAAACCAGTGCTTTTCAACAAATTACTGAATACCGTTTTAAAGGATAATTTATCTTCAATCTTCTTCACTTCTGTAGAGTGGACTACGATATCCTGCTTTTTAATCTTAAGGAGAGACGCTCCTGCATCTAAAGGGGTAAACTTCTTATAAAGATCTTTGTTGATATAGGAAACGTTACCCGAAACACCGGAAGTAATAGTAATCTTGTTATGACCTTTATCCACAATGAGGGCAAGAAAATCACCTTCTCTGACATTGTCACCTACTTTTAGCTCCGCACCATTTTTTATTGATACTTTCAGAAGCATCGATTTAGATGGTATTTTTACTGTCACCGTATTTTGGGAAGTAGCTGAATACTCCTGTGCGCTTAATGTGCAGGTAAACGCAAAAAATGAGATAAGCAAAATGAAGGCTATTCGTTTATGTAAAATATTCATTTCGTAAAATATATGACTCTTAAATCAATGTTAAATTATATAGTTTTTTCAAAAGACGAGGTTCTTCGGTCGTTCCTCTCTCAGAGTGACACGTTGAGATGTCATTCTGAATGTGGTGAAGCAAAATGAAGGCCCTTTTGCACGTCTCTCTATTCTATCATAGCAAGCGTGTCACCATTCTTCACATTGTCACCAACTGCTACTTCTATTGCAATAATCCTACAATCTTTTGGAGCTTTAACAGGAGATTCCATTTTCATCGCTTCAAGGACGAGAATTTCTTCACCTTCCTTTACCGTATCGCCCACATTTGTTTCAACGCGCATAACGGAACCCGGCATACTGGCAACAATCGGCTCGCCTTTAATAGCAATCGCGGGTCCAGTTGGCACGATTGTCTGAACAACACCGGTACCTTCAGCCACAGTAACGTTAAATGATTTGCCGTCAACGGTAACGGTGTAATTGCCGGTACTATCCGTGCTTTTAGTCTTTGCGGTTGAAGGTGCTTTGGCTTCCGCTTCAGGAGTTATTTTTCTTATATTTTCCTTCATGTTTCCCTTAAGGAACTCTATCCCTTTTTCACCGCATGCATACGCTATAAAGATATTTTCGTCATTTACCTCAAGGCTGTTTTCTTGAAGGGTTTTTGTGGCTTGCGGGATACCAGGTTCAAGTATTTCAAGCGGATGACCGTCAAATGGCTTTTTACCCAACTGTTCCTCCGCAATTTTAACAATTTCAGGATCAGGGCTTGAAGGTGTGCGTCCAAAATAACCGAGTATCATATTACCATAACCATCTGTAATCTTTTTCCATTTGCCCTGCGTTACATTAGCATATGCCTGCTGGAAATAGAACTGTGATACCGGAGTAACCGATGTGGCAAAGCCACCCTTTTTGACGACTTCAGTCATCTCTCTTATTACTTCCGGATAGAGATGAAGCGTTCCCGTATCACGCATCATCATGGTGTTTGCTGTTAAAGCACCTCCCGGCATTGGAGAAAGAGGGATTATTGGAGATACCTGTTTTGCCTCAATTGGTATAAAATAATCCTTCATACACTCTTCAAAAATCTTTTCTGCTTCCACAATTTTCATAATGTCTACATCAATCGTCCACTCTTTACCCTTAAGGGCATGCCACATTGAAATGATGTCAGGTTGACATGTTCCTCCGCATACGGGGCTCTTTGCGAGGTCAATACCAAGGTTGTTGTCTTTAGTCGCCGCTCCTTCAATTGCCGCCAGGTTACACGCTACACTTACACCCGCAGTGTCATGTGTGTGGAACCATATTAACGCGTCTTCTCCGAGAATTTCCCGTGCTCCTTTAAATGTGTCATACACCTTCTGTGGGTTGGCTGTTCCGCTCGCATCTTTAAAACAAACCGAATCAAAAGGAAGTCCTGAGTCCAGAATCGCTCTCAGGCGTTGAAGGTAAAACGTGGATGTGTGCGCTTCTTCACACTCTTCCGGGAGGTCCATCAGAGTTATGCACACTTGATGATGGAGTCCCGCGTCAGTTATACACTTACCTGAATATTCGAGGTTTTGAATATCGTTGAGTGCATCGAAATTGCGGATAGTAGTCATTCCGTGCTTCTTAAAGAGGACGGCATGAAGGTTTATAATATCTTTGGGAGCCTGAGACAGGGCTACTACATTTATACCCCTGGCAAGAGTCTGGAGATTCGCGTCAGGACCTGCAAACTTCCTGAAAGTATCCATCATGTGAAATGCTGATTCGTTACAATAAAAGAAAAGAGATTGAAATCTGGCGCCGCCACCGGCTTCCATATGCTTAATCCCAGCTTCCGCGGACGCCTCTACTGCCGGCATAAAATCCTGAGTAAGCACACGCGCGCCATAAACAGACTGAAATCCATCTCTGAATGATGTGTCCATAAATCTGACTTTTTTCACAATAGTCACCCTTTCATATAATATAAAAGTATATTGTTTTCTGCGATAGTATAACAGGTTTTGAAATGGTGGATTACGCGAAGCGAACCCACCTGGCTTTTACATCTTTCTATAATATAAGCTTTTGATGGATTCGCTTCGCGTAATCCACCATACGTCTTATTTACATTTTTGTACTAACGTATTAAACTTTTCTGTATGCATGTATAGCGGCAGAGATGACTGCCGTCTGTACATGGCTACCACTTGCTGGCATACTTTTTCTCTTTTTCTTATTTTTTCGCGCAAGATCTGCTTCCGCCATGGCAGATTCCTCATTGCGAGTATGTTCTCTGGTGAAATACTCAAGTAGTGATATGGCAGCATTCAGAAGTACAAGGAAAACAAACACAATCCCCATACCGATAAACATCAACATAATTGCGTTGCCGATCATTACTGTTTCCTCATTAAATAAGAATTATGAAACTCTATTTCTCCGGAATTCAGGCTGATAATGCCGCGCTTTTCACATTTGAAAAGCAATGTGCCGTCATCGTTCAGATCAATTATTTTTCCGGAGTATGAATTCTGTTTAACGTCTGTAAAAATAATATGTTCATTGACAAATGCCAGTCTTTTTTTTATCTCCTGCCGGTTTTGCGAAAAACCAGTCTGGCACAATACATTAAAACAATTTATTATAATTTCAAGAAGTTTTTCCAATAAAATTTTGCGTACAACTTTATGGCGTAACTCGGATCGCAGTGAAGTGGCTGGAATATCAATACCGGTAAGGGATTTATCCGTACTGTTGATATTGATGCCTATTCCCAGCACGCCACATACTCTTTTCTCAGTTGCCGTTATTTCACAGAGTATTCCGGATATTTTTTTCCCCTCTATAAGCACATCATTTGGCCATTTTACAGATGGTTTCAGTCCATAACCTTCAAGTAGCTGGGCAATAGACAGGGCCGCAATCTGTGTTAAATTCTGTCTTCGTTCCTGTTCCAGCGTCGTCAGTGGCAACAGTAACGAGAATGTCAGGTCCTGGCCCGGCTCAGAGTTCCATATTCGGGTAAAACGGCCTCTCCCACATGTCTGTTTGTCTGCCCAGATTACCGAGAAATCCGGCAATTCGGCGTAATGCTGTTTAAGAAACGCATTGGTTGAGTTCAATTCAGCATATTTATAAATTGTATATGCCTCTTTGTCAGTTTTGATTATTTTCGGTTTTAATTCAGTGTTCATAAATAAATGGTCACTATTGTTTTTCTATTAGACGTAGTTTCTATTTTGATACACCATGTGCAGCTATTCTATTACGTTTGCGGTCAGTTTCCTTCAACAGCTTTTTCCTGATACGAAAGGTTTTGGGGGTAATCTCTATCAGCTCATCATCTTCTATGTACTCAAGTGCCATTTCAAGAGTCAACTCCCTTGGAGGAGACAGCTTAATGGACTTGTCCGCTGTTGCAGACCTCATATTTGTCGCTTTTTTTGCACGGCATACATTTACCGCTATATCTTTCTGGTCACAATGTTCACCAACTACCATACCTTCATAAACTTTGTCACCCGGTTTGACAAACATGACACCTCGGTCGCGTAACCCATCAAGGGCATATGCCATCACATCACCGTTTGACATTGATGCTATAACACCTACAGGTCTGTGTGGAATGGCACCTTTAAAATACTCGTATTCATGGAAATTATGGTACATGATTGCTGTCCCCTGGGTGGAGCTGAGCAGTCTTAATCTTAACCCTACCAGACCGCGTGATGGAAGCTTGAACTCAAAATGAATTCTTCCATTGCTCTCGCGCATATTCAACATCTCTCCCTTTCTTGCCCCAAGTAAAGAAATCACCTGACCGTCAAACTCTTTAGGGACGTCTATTACAAGAAACTCTATGGGTTCCGCTTTTTTTCCATTAATTTCTTTGTAAATAACTTTAGGTTTCGCGACCTGAAGCTCGTAGCCCTCTCTCCTCATACTCTCAATCAATACAGACAGGTGCAGCAAACCTCTTCCTGATACGTGAAACGAGTCTCTCGATTTATCATCATGCACTTTCAATGAAACGTTAGAACGTAATTCCCTGTATAATCTCTCCCTCAAATTACGGCTTGTCACATATTTTCCATCTTGTCCCGCAAAAGGTGAATCATTTACAGAGAACAACATGGACAATGTAGGCTCGTCAATATTTATAACAGGAAGCGGTTTTGGGTTACTGACATCCGCCAGAGTATCACCGATCTCAATGTTCTCTATTCCGGTAATTGCTACAATGTCTCCGGCAATCGCCTCCTTTATGCTTTTGCGTTCAAGACCGGCAAATGAATAGATCTCCGAAATTCTTTCATTACATTTCTCTCCATTTCTCTTGAGCCAAGCGACATTGCTGCCTGCACGCACACATCCGTTTACAATCTTTCCTATTCCAATCCTGCCAACGTAATCATTGTAATCCTGTGCCTGTATAAGCATTTGAAACCGTTCATCAGGGTTTGTCGTTGGTGGGGGGATGTGTTCTACTATGGCGTCGAGGAGTGGAGTTAATACTTTGCTCTCCTCATCCACTTCGCGCTTCGCGTATCCATCTCTGGCGCTTGCGTAAACTACCGGAAAGTCTAATTGCTCGTCATCAGCATTCAAGTCTACAAACAGGTCGAATACTTCGTTCAGGACGTCGTTTGGCCTCGCTTCAGGCCTGTCTATCTTATTGATAACAACGATAGGTTTGAGGTGATAGCCCAAAGCCTTCTGCAATACGTATCTTGTCTGAGGCATGGGGCCTTCATACGCGTCAACCAGCAGCAACACACCTTCAGCCATCTTTAAAGTGCGCTCTACTTCACCTCCAAAATCCGTATGGCCGGGAGTGTCTATTATGTTTAATTTGATATTTTTGTATTGGACAGAGAAGTTTTTCGCGACAATAGTTATCCCTCGCTCTTTCTCCTGATCGTTAGAGTCCATTACACGTTCTGCAACCTGCTGATTTGCGCGGAATACACCGGTCTGCTTCAACATCTGGTCTACTAACGTTGTTTTGCCATGGTCTACATGGGCGATTATAGCTATGTTTCTTATATTATTTATTTCCACAATTACTTCCTGTTTGTATGAGTTGATTCAATGCTGACTTTTGCAGCACTTGAATTAATAAAAGGTAAAATATCACTGTTAAGCGTGCATATATTATCAGCGCAAAGATCCCGACAAAAAATGAATTCGTGATAATTCGTATCTGTTTTTCTCTTGCAATATCAACTTTGCGTTCTTTGCGGTGAAATAATTACGATACTGTTTCTCGTAAACTGCACTTTCCGTATGCAGTAGAAGAGAAATAAGAATTTCCAGAATTTAAATTCCTTATTATATAGATAATTTCTTAATATAACAGTAAAAAATATCATTAGTGCATTGTATGGTGTTTACATCATCTGTCATTCCCGTATTCCCTTAGTTGTGGAAATCCCGGATGTGCAGATCTATAGAAGCCGGAATTGTAGAGGAAACATGCGTCATTGGAGTGCCTGTTAAAAAGTCATAAGTTGATATTTTATATTGATATAAACAAAGCAAATAATATAATTAAAAAACATTTAGCATAAAAAAGTACTTATTATTGGTTATTAAAAAACTGACTGAAGAAGATTATGAAAAACTTGCGCGAATAGTGGATGGATTGAACGAAACTGAAGTGCTTGAAATAATGAAAGTCCTACCCAATGCTTTATCTGCAAAAGTAATCTCTGCATTGCCACCAAATCTTGTAGCAACTCTTTTGATTCAATTACCATCAGACTTGCTTGAAAAGATTATTGGTGATCTGGCTATTTCATATTATATTCCATGTTTCCGGATTATTAAGTTTGCCGTTTTAATAGAAAGAATAAATTTCAGTTTGTTTATTTTGTTGATTTATATTTTATTTCATATCGGAATATCTGAGACGGCAGTACTCCACTCACTAACTCATTGAATGGTTTTGTTGTGTTACTTCAAGAGTTGTTTCAAATGATTTTGAAATATTTTCTGTCTTTACAAATGATCCGATTTTTTCTAGTTTCTTCATTCTCTCTGTTTGTCTGATCATTACCGTTTTTATATCGGCATATTCAGCGTGAAATTTGTCTTGTTGTTTCTGTACTGTTTTTAACTCATCTTCAAGATTTAAAATCGTCTCGTTCGTGTGGAGAAGCATCGCCTTCAAGGTTTCTAACGATGCTCCAGGATTTTCTGATTTGTTTAGTTCATCAGAATTACTCCTGGTACAAATAATAAAAATTGACAAAATACAAATGGTGAGAATATTCTTCATTAAATTTTTCTTCTGAGTAGATTTCGTAAATTATTGCAAATAAATATCATCGAATAATATGCTACTAATCCTTGAATTTAGACATAACTGCTTCAGTGTAACTGATCATATCATCAAAAATACTATCTACACCATCTCTCAGGCCTTCCCAAACACTTTCATGAGCCTGCTCTAACTCTTCATGTTTTTTTCTGGCAAGTTTCTGTTTGGTCTTCAGTCGCTCAATATGGTCAATAATTTCTACTTTATCATCAATTGTGGCCTTCTCAACCTGGACTTCCAATTCCTCTATTTTTCGGTCCCATTCTCTTAATTCTTCATCTAATTTACGAATATAATCTTTTCTTGCACTCATCATAAACCTCCTTCACCCTTTATCTATTATCTGGAAATAAAGTAAAACTTTAAAACCTCCTTCAGTTATGATAAATGTAATAAAAATGAAAGGCAAGATAAATTATTCAGGTGTTAATATTGAGAGTTTGTTATACATGCGTTAGAAAGCTGACATTTGAAGATATTTTTTGGCATTTGGTGTAATTGATATATACCAAGCAAGTTACACAAAATATGACTATGCATTTCAGGGAAAAGGTGTTAGAAAGCTGACGAATGGCTTTTTTTGTTAGTTTTCGTGTTATTACATAAGTTTCTGAATATTAATGAATTAAATAAGTTTATGCTTAATTATCATAACTGGAGTGTTAATTGCAGATTAATATACAATGTAAATCCTTTTACCATTCAGTCTGTACCCGAACCCTCCCCTGGGATACTCTTAGGTCTTGCTCTCGCAGGGTTGGTGGGAGTTGGTGTAGTGAGAAAAATTAAAAAGAAAGGAGTGGGTTATTAAAAAAGAGGAAAAAGAAGAAAGTAAGTTGTTAGCGGTGCATGGAATGCACCCTACTTCCCACCAGAAACATTCTACATCCGGAAACAAAAATCGTAGGGTGCGTTTTACGCACCAGAACCACTTCTATATTTTGCTTGTTGCGTGTAGCGCAATGTGCTACTATCAAACATGATTAAATCATTGAAACATAATGGTCTTAAGAAATTCTATGAATCCGGCAATAAAGCAGGGATTAAGAACAACCATAACAATAAACTACGAATACAATTAACCGCGTTAAATACAGCGATTTTTATTGAGGATGTGGACTTGCCAGGTTTTAGACTTCACTCGTTAAAGGGTAAGAGAAAAGGGCTCTGGGCAATAGATATCAGTAAAAACTGGAGAATAGTATTTAGATTTGACGAAGGCAGCGTTTATGTTGTCGATTATGAGGACTATCACTAATGAACATGTTTAATCCACCCCACCCAGGTGCATTTATCAAAGAGGTTTTTCTCGAACCGTATGGTATTAGTTATCGAACTGTTGCTGCAAAGTTAAAGGTGTCTCCATCAACCTTTCAGCGTTTGATTAAACAACAAAGCAATATTACACCGGAAATGGCTTTACGCCTATCCAAGACATTAGGGCGCTCACCAGAAAGTTGGTTAATTATGCAAGACAATTATAATTTATGGCAGGCCAAACAATATTTAAATATTGATGAAGTAGAAAAATTGGCCATACCTGTCTGACGAGCGCATGAAGCCAACCTGCAGATGTATGTGTGATTTAATATATTTATTGAGGCTGCCGCTTGGCGTGTTGAAATCCATTAGTTGATTAAAAAAAAGGGGGGGGTATCCGCCAAAAAGCGGCGGCCAATCCCTGGGATGAGGAGGAATTAAAATGCCAGCTATTTCGATTATTTTCTGTATTCTGATACGCTTGTTTTATAAGGATGCCGATAAGCATGATAAGTCACACATTCACTCTGAATATCAATGAAAATGTGAGAAGTTAAACCGGATGAAAACTACAAACGTAAAATCATTACTGATGATGGGGTGTGAAACCTCACTGAAAACGTGCCGAATCTATTCTGTCAGGAGTGTTCTGATTAAATGAGTAAGAGCTTATTATATCGTTTGTTCGGTCTTCGTAAAGTACCAGCCAGAGCCAGAGAGCGACTTGAAAATGAAGGTATTGTATTCGATGAAGAAGGTACAAGTTGTGCATTATATTACAAAAATTTCCGGTGTTCGCATAAATATTCTGGTCGAGGATGGGAAAGTCTGGCTGTTGGTAGCCTTGTGATAACCCGGCGCTCTTTCTACATTCAATTTCCCTATATGATTCTATGTGACAAACCTGTTGAGGATGTTGTTAAATATCTTGAGTTAGAACTTAAAGGGCCTGATAAATTAGTAATGAAGTTTGAGGTTGAAAAGATCTTCGAACCATCAACTGGAAGTTTAACCTGTTATTGGCGTACCGATAACGCTTCTGCAATATTTAACCACATTTGTGATTTACAAGCGAACCATGCGGGGTGTTAAACTGAATAAATGATAGCGTTAAGGAGGGGGGGGATAAATGTACTTAAAGAAGCGTGCGGCTTATTAAATATGGCCTTTCTGCATATTACACGCAAAACACACAAATGCCATAAGAGTGAATTTCTCTTTAGATTTTTGTGAGATAGTAAGTGTTGGTTACATATTGTAAACGATCAGATTTTGACAAGTAGCATACTACCATATTATTTTTAATAAGGAGGCTTTGTGATGAAAATGAAATTATTTGTTGCAACTATTTTTATAGTATTGATGTTTTTAGAAAGTACCGTTTCTGCGCAATACACGATTGTCATTGATGAAATCGATGTTCCACCGCACGTAGTACAAAAGGTAGCTGAAGATAAAAACTGTTCAACAAGTGATGATTTTGCCAGTATTACGGGAAGTGAATATCTTGATACGGCAAAAAAGCTTGGTGAACACCTCAGCATAGACAAAACAACAATTAATGTAGATATAAAAGGTCTTTTCGCTGCCGAGACGGTAAGCCAGGACAACAAAATTACCATGGTATTTAATGGTAAATTCAATATGATCATGTGGGATATGAAGAAAGTTATTCAAATGACACCGGCAGAGATTGAAGGCATGGCTAAACAGGCTGAAAATATGATGGGTCAAATGCAGAAAAACATGCCGGATATCAGCAAATTACTGGATGGCGCAAACCTGACGCCGGAACAGAAAGCAGCAGCCATGCAGGCAATGCCTGGTATGTTCAATAATAAAAATGTGCCAGAACCTGAATCGGCTGTTAAAGCAACCGATAAAACAAGGACTATTACAGGTATGCCGGCAACATTGTACTTGATTAAAGATGGCAATACTACGAAGGGTATATGGGCTTCAGATGTTGACAAAAGACTTGCCGATAAATACGAGGAGGTCGGAAAGAGTTTTGATGCTATGACCCCAATGAAAAAAGAGAAGAAAAAAGAGTGGGAACTTCTTCCGGGAAAGTATCCCCTGGAAACAGTAGAAGTTAATGATGGCGGTTATAGAGGTCCGAAAGTTGGTTTACGCATGACTAAAGAGATCAGAAGAGGTAATCCTCCTGAAAAGGCTTATTACGTACCTGGCAGTGAAGACGGTTTTCAAGTAGGCGGCACGGAACTCTTGATGAGTGGTTTTATGAAGAGATAAGGTTTGTTCTGTTGTATCAATTAAATACTTCATAACCTTGCTTCTGGACGTGTAGAAAGATGAAGATCGGCATAACAAACACCTACATCCACATAGTAATGATAAATGTAGGTGCTTGTATAATGAGACTATATGTGCATATTATTAACAGCTATTAACAACCTTCTTCTGTTTAATCTTTCTCACTGCCCCTGCTCCTACTATCCCTGATAGGCTGATACCAATGAGTAGACTGAGTGAAGGCTCTGGGACTTGTGAGCTTCCTCTCCCGTACACAGAAAAATGGGAAAGGCCGTTTCCATTGCCAACCATTGACGATGTCCAGAATCCACTCGTTGCTGACGTTGGTATGAGGTAAAGATTAAAAGATGTTGCTTGTTTGAGCGCTATCATTAGATCAGAATAGCCGGTCACTAGGCTTGGGGTCATCGAAAAAGTACCATTATTTACATTGCCTCCTCCAGTAACAGATAGTCCTATATCCGTGTCCGTGTTCGTGGTCTGGTTTCCATTCTGATTGGTATTTACTTTTTGTAAAAAATCCCAGTCATTAAACCCAAATGCGCTAGTTCCCCCGATATTGTTAACATTAGTATTTGATCCACTGTCATTGTCATCTTTGTCGTTGCCCGATTCTTGCAAAACAGCAGTAGCTAATGCATTATTATATAAACTGTCAGAACTAATGTCTTTCAAAAGATCTGCACTCGCGAATCGTAAACCAGAAAAAGTGAATAATGAAATAATAAATATACTTGCGTAACCAAATTTTTTTGACCCTGCTAGCAGTTTCTTCATATCTTATTCTCATACCTAAAGATTTTAAAAGTTAAACTGTAACAATTATTGCAAAATAACCATTAATTGTCAATAATAGTTGTTTATGATCTCAAGCATATTTTTTCTCCTCCTCGACTTTTTAGTAATGTCGGGTTCCGTATGATGTAAATTAGATATACCGCACAAATGACTGCTTCTCTATTTTATTATAAACTTTTTCCAAACTCTTTAATAAATTACCTTTTTTGTTGCTTGCTTGTCACATGCCATAGCCGGGCAGTTAAACCTTAACTCACTCATGTAATACTAGGAAACAATTGACACCATCTTTTGTAAGCCTTTGTTTATTGGATATTTAAAAAGTCAAGCAAATTTGTCGTAAGACCTTATTTATAGTCTTGATGTTGGGTACTCTCCTCGCTACTATACCACTATTAACTCGACGAACTACCAAAATGATATACCATCATTAGATGTATATGCATTTCATAAATTAGGTTTATTAAAACAGGGAAGTAAATAAATGGACTTTTCTTTGCTTCCCCATTAAATAGTAATCTGAATTTTTTTGAAGTGATTTGTGAATGGTTAAGGGCTTTGTTTCAAAATGTGGTTGCGTATCAGTTACAATGTCTGACCATAGAATATCTTTATTGCTAAAAGTAATAAGGTTAATTCACTATTGAACAGGCTGTCCGAGAATAGGTATTTTTACCAATTTGTGAGTCATAAGCTCTTTAGTATCAATACTAAATTTTTGCAATTTTGCATTCTCGGACAGCCTGTTCAATACGTCACACGATATCACGTTTCGGTTTTATAGGTAGGGCATAGTGCAATGAAAAGCGTTAAAAAACTTACATTTGCTGTTAGTTTTTTAACGCTTTCGTAAGTGTCTAAATTATTAGTGCTTGCATAATTACAGAGTGTATAATCTGTAGTTCGGATAAATTGGTTGTGTTAAAAAACTAACGAAATGTTTAATAACTAATTTATTTATAATTATTTTAAGACCAAATATATCAAGCACTTAGATACTATATTATATAATTCCATTTTTTGGTACTAAACATGCCATTTTAGTGTATTGAAGATGATATATTAAATAATTGCATAAAGAGAAGCTATAGGCTTTGATAATTGAGCCGTATAGAAGTTAATTTTTTTTTTGTAAGTTTAAATCACTCAAGGAGGCAGACAATGAGTAGAAAAATTTTAAGTATTACAAAACCAGAGACAATCTTATTTGTGCATAAGGTCGTATTTATATGTTTAGTCTTAGCTATTTCTATGGTATTAGCTACGCAGGCACAGGGGGACCTTATAATAACACCAGGTGACGAAGTCACTTCTGGGAATCAAACTTCAAATAGGGCTATCATCGACAAACTGATAACAGATGGATATATATCAAGTGCCGCTGATAGCGTATACAAACAGGATGTGGGCGGCTCGGAAAGTGGAGTGGCAGCAGGTTCGTACGAGACAACCTTCTCTAATACTTCTGGTGATCCAGAAGACGCATTGATCGAATATGTAGGTACAGGAGCATTTATAAGTGATGCATTTGCCTTAGTCAAAGATGGGAATCACACACCGGCATGGTATGGCTTTGATCTCAGTTCAAGCGGTTTAAATTGGAATGGAACGGAAAGTCTTAGTTTCGAAGATTTCTGGCCGGCAGGAGGAGCCATCTCACACGTAGAAATTTTTGGAAGTGTAAGTGTCCCTGAACCATCCCTAGAGTTACTACTAGGCCTTAGTTTAATAGGGTTAGTTGGAGTAGGGGCAGTGAGAAAGATTAAACAGAAGAAGGTAGCTAGCTGTTAGATAACTATTTAGAGCAGACGCATAAACTTCATATAGTGCTTGAAAATTATTAATTTACTATATATCGTATGTATGCGAGCCGAGTTTATGCGTAGTCTTTGTAGTAATATTTCTTTGTAGTAATATTTCCTTAAATATACACCTACTTTCATCATAAATAGATGGATTTATGTGTTTTTGTATTCAAAACTTTTTTGCCAAAATGGTTCAAGCCCTTTTTTATGGAGAAAAGTTGTTACTATTTTTAATGTGCTGATATCAACATTAAAAAACAATAAATTGTTATATATTGTTAACTTCGTTCTCTGAATCGTTGCCCGATGCTTGCAAAACATTAGTAGCTAATACTAAGGTATCTCCACGTTTAGAACTAATGTCTTTTCTTTAAACATTATCAAGGGTTACATACGGAACATGGTACTGCTCCGTCTCGTATAGCGTGTTCTCTGGACTGGAAATCGATAGTATCATCAGGGCTGCTTGGTAACTCTTCGCAATCGGGCAGGTGAAAGTTACGGGAAAATTTGGAAGAGTATACGTGGCCTTTCCATCTGTTCAGCGTTTGTGTTGTTCCTTGTTTTCCTGGTCTGGTACCTGGTTCCTGCTTGAGGGCACTGTCCCAGGTAGACTGTAAATGGTCGTGATAGTGTTTTGCCATAGAGTGCCTGCCTTGAGCGGTGTATAGTGTTATCAGGTTGTTCAGCAGTGTTGCTATATCCTGATGGCCAGGTTCCAGTGTTTTTTCCTTAATCTGTAGCGCACGTTTATAGAGAGGAATGCTTTCCGATAATCTGCCCTGGGCCTGATAAAGCAGCGCCAGATTATCAAGATCAGCAGCAACATTGACGTGGTCCTTTCCTAAAGCAGCTTCATTAATTTTAAGTGCCTGTACGTAGAGAGGCTCTGTATTGGAGTATTTGCCATGTGAAAAATAGAGTAGCCCCAGGATAGTCATGGATGCGGCAGTCTCAGGATGATCTGATCCAAATTTCTCTTCAGTAATTTCTAATGCTTTCTCAGCAGCTTTCACTGCTTCGTGATATTGTCCTTTTTTGTTAAGCACAAGTGCTTTTGTCTGCAGTTCAGTTAAAGACATATCTTGAGAGTAAGCCGGAAATGAGAAAGCCAGAAATGAAAAAACCGGAAATGAAAACACAAGAACAGCTACTATCAGCATTACCAAAGGCGCTGTTTTAATGGCGGGGAGTACTGTGTGTTCTGAAGGTGTTGTAATTGGTTTAATCATCTTAATAGTATAATATATAAATAATTTGATAATTATTAAACAAAATATTAAGATGCATACATAATGCTAAGAAATGCTCATGTAGATGACGTAGAAGAGATGAACAGGTTGGTAAATCAATTCGCGAAAAAAGATCTGATGTTACCAAGGCCTTTGAGCGATTTATATGAGAATATACGCGATTATTATGTTTATATAGAGAACGGGAACATAAAAGGGTGCGCGGCGTTACATGTCTTCTGGAAGGACCTGGCAGAGATCAAGTCGGTAGCAGTTGAAGAAGATTCCCAGAAAAAGGGAATTGGAAAAGAACTGGTTCAAAAATGTTTAGATGAGGGGAAGGTGCTCGGTATTAACAGGTTATTTGTATTGACATATATTCCAGAGTTTTTTGAACATATGGGTTTCAAGCGTGTTGATAAAGAGCTTCTGCCTCACAAGATATGGACAGAATGTGTAAAGTGCTATAAATTTCCTGACTGTGGAGAAGTCCCTCTGATGATTGAGATTTGATTAATCATGGAATACTTCATGGACAGGCGGCAAAAGAGATGTTTGTAGACTATAGACAGTAAAAAAACAGGGACGCAAACTGAATTATTCATTTTGTGTCCCATGGTTAATCATCTTTAGTATTTTGCGGTTTTGAGAAAAGTCCGGTTAACTCACTCTTCAGCCACATTTGCCTTTATGTCATCAAGGATTTTCCGCCCTCCTCTTCCGATCAGCTTGTTTGCAAGTTCGATACCCATTGTATAGTAATCGTCAACTTTGCCTTCAACAGAGTCTCTGATAATGGTAGACCCGTCGAGTGAACACACAACCGCTTCCATTTTCATATTGACCGGGAACACTACTTCCGCGTGAGCGCCAATCGGGACCTGGCATCCTCCCTGAAGCCTGTGTAAAAGCACTCTTTCAGCCCTTACCGCATGCCTGGTATCATAGTCTATTAAGATTTTAATCATATTTATTATCTGTTCATCATTCACTCGGTTTTCTATACAGAGCGCTCCCTGTCCAACGGCATGGAGCATTATGTCAAATGGGATTATCTCACTGGACACATCACCGCGTCCCAGCCTGTTAAGACCGGCTTGCGCGACAATAATTGCGTCGAGTTCACCTGACTCCAGTTTGCCTATTCTCGTGTCCAGGTTTCCTCTGAGGTCAACTATGTTAAGGTCCTGCCTGACTGCAATGACCTGTGCTCTTCGCCTCAAGCTGCTGGTTCCAAGTGTCGCGCCCTGAGGAAGTTCTTTCAGAGGAAGGTTGTCCCTGCTTATTAATGCGTCATGAGGGTCTTCGCGTTTCGTTACCGCGCCAATCTCAAGGCCGTCAGGGATTGCTGTAGGCATGTCCTTTGCGCTGTGGACCACCAGGTCAACCCTCTTGTCAAGCAGGGCCTCCTCAAGCTCTTTTGTAAAGAGACCGACATCTCCAATTTTGGCAAGCGGTGTATCCAGTATTTTGTCACCGGTTGTCTTTATGACTTCAATAACAAATTCTGTCTCTTTATACTTTTTTTCCAGTTCAGATTTCACCCAATTTGCCTGGATTAAGGCCAATGTGCTTCCCCTTGAACCAATAACTATTTTATCTCTATTTTCCAAAAAACCGCTCCTATCTGTCATATTAATACAAATCATAAATACACAAAATATCAAAGATACTATTTGTCTCATAAATCAATTTTTTTGTCAATACTTTTTAGTTGTTTTCTGTCAAATGAGACTCGATGTAAAAGAGGTATTATATATAAACTGTTTATGACTTACGCGTTTCTCCTTGATGAAAGGTGGATGTCAGTCTATAATTTCTTTTTTGAAAGGAAACAGACGATGATAGAAATAAAACCTGTTGATAAGATAAATGCAACTGTCAGGGTCCCAGGTTCTAAGAGCTATACGAACAGGGCGTTAATAACCGCTTTACTTGCAAATGGTGAGTCTGTGGTAAAGAATGCTTTGTTAAGCGAAGACACCAGGGTCATGATCTCATGCCTGGGTGAGCTTGGTATACAGATAGAGGTAATAGCGGAAGAAAACAGATTGATAGTAAAAGGGTGTGGGGGGAAGATACCGGTAGAGAGGGCAGGTTTATTTGCACGTAACGCCGGGACTGTTGTGCGATTTATGACCGCAGCGCTGACTCTCGGTAACGGGCAGTATGAGATAGATGGTATCGAACGTATGAGACAGAGGCCCATACAGCAGTTAATTGACGCATTAAATAAACTTGGTGCAAATGTTGTATCCAGGGACGGTAACGGTTGTCCGCCCGTCTTAATTAATGCTGCCGGTTTAAGGGGAGGAACAGTAGAGATTCCGGGTAATATAAGTAGTCAATATATCAGCGCCATTCTTTTGGCCGCGCCTTATGCAGATAGTGATGTACGTATAGTTGTGATTGATGAACTTGCATCAAAGAATTATGTCGATATGACAATAGATGTTATGAACAGATTTGGCGTTGTGGTAGAGAGGGATTCATACAAAGAATTTATTATTAAGTCAGGCGGGGGGTATAAAGGTTGTGAGTTTATGGTGGAGCCGGATGCATCTGGTGCTTCATATTTCTTTGCTGCCGCAGCTATTACCGGAGGTAAGGTAAGGGTTGAGGGCCTGGGTGATAGATCACTGCAGGGTGATACGAAATTTGTTGATATTCTGAGTAAAATGGGATGCAGTATGAAGAAGTCTCGAGACTGGTTGGAAGTTGAGGGTGGTGAATTAAGCGGAATAGACATAGATATGAATGATACTCCCGATGTAGTGCAGACCCTTGCACCTGTTGCGGTTTTCGCGAAGGGGAAGACACGCATTAGAAATGTGAGAAATCTCAGATTCAAAGAGACAGATCGTATTACGGCAATTGTTAACGAGCTGAAAAAGGCAGGCGTAGAGACAAGAGAGTTTGAAGACGGTATTGAAATAGTTCCGTCACCACCACATTCCGCTGAGATATCAACCTATAATGACCATCGTATGGCAATGAGTTTTGCCCTTCTCGGTTTAAGGACCAAAGGGATAAAGATAAAGAACCCGGAATGTGTTGAAAAAACGTTTCCGGATTTCTTTGAAAGATTGCAGAAATTATATCATTAGGAGTTATTCATCAGAAATTTCTATTCTATTCCCATATTAACTATCTTGCTGTTGGTCATAGCGGTTAGTCCGGCGCATGCACTGCTATCTACAGATCTTATTGTTGTTTATAATAAGAATATGCCGGAGAGTAAGAACGTCGCTACTTATTATGCTTCTAAAAGAGGTGTTCCCGTCTCTAATCTTGTGGGGGTAGATGTGCCAGATTCTGAGATTATCCACGGAGTTTACTATGATGCAAACCTGGTCCCACCGGTACGCAGTGCGGTTAATAAACTTAAACTTTCAGGCCTTAACCCTGCCATTCTTCTTGTATACGGAATCCCGCTTCGTATAGAAGAAACTACTAAGCCGGCTGTACGTAAAGAATATGGTGAATTAACATCCAATAAAGTGAAAGAGTACAAGAGACTGCTGCAGCAACAGGGAAGAGAGCTTGAAAAGATACTTGATAAAGGGAAGATAACGACACTTACCTATGAAAAACAGAGTTTAGAAGCTCTACAGACACAGGAGGTAATTAAAAGTGTCAGTAAGACTATTTTGAAGGCATCTGAGTATATCAGGCAATATGTATCGGTGGCTGAAATGGAAGATTATTCGAAGGTTGTTTCGCTCCTGTTCAGGATGGCGGGAATGGCGCCTATTGTTAAAGACGTTAAAAACCAGGTCTCTTCTATGGACGAGAAGGATAGGACTGTTTTTCTACGTAACAATAATTTCCTTAAATTTAACACGATTCTTAACAGTCAGCTTGCAGAGATTCAATTCAGAGGTTTTACCCCTGAAAAAGCCCTTGAAGTGTCTACCATTATCCGAATGGTCAATGGCGTGATTGGTGAATTGCTGTTCTGGGAAGCGCAGTACAGGAATGGTAAGATAGAGATGACATCAGCTTCGGTAGATAGTGAATTAACATTAGTTCTTGCTGAAAACTTTCAACGTTCCAAATGGTTGTTAAATCCATTTATGATAAATTATGCGAAGATGCCGGGGATTGAATTTATCAGAAGAAAGACCGTTATGGTGGGACGTCTGGATGCACCCTCGCCTGATATGGCTAAACGTCTGGTTGATGATGCCATGCAAGCTGAGAAGAGTGGCCTTACCGGGACTATGTATATAGATGCTCGGGGTCTTAGTGAAGCTGTTGCAAAGGACAGCTACGGTCTCTACGACGCGCATCTGCTACGTCTACATAAAATTGTTCAATCTAAGAGTTCGTTTCCCGTAGTACTTAATGACAAGCCAGGGTTGTTTCCCGAGAAATCTTGTACCGATGCGGCTTTATATGTTGGTTGGTACTCACTTGCTAATTATGTAGATTCATTTGAATGGAAAAAGGGGGCTGTGGGTTTCCACATAGCAAGTTCCGAGGCAAGTACGCTTAAGAAAAAGGGGAGTCAGGTGTGGTGTAAACGGATGATAGAAGAGGGAGTTGCAGCAACAATAGGGCCGGTCAGTGAACCATATCTCTCTTCTTTCCCTTTACCTGATCTGTTTTTTCCTCTGCTGATGACGGGTAAACTAACATTGCTCGAGACTTATTTTAGAAGTACACCTCATATTTCCTGGCGACAAATTTTGATAGGTGACCCATTATATACACCGTTTAGAAAAAACCCTGTAATAGACCTTGATTCTCTGGGGAAAATGTAGATAATTATAAAACAATGCTAAATAAATCCAGTATACTACAAAAAGCCTGGTTCCCAAGAGTTTTCCCCTTTCTCCTTTTTATCGCCTTTATTGCCCTGGAGAGCCTCATAGACTTTCTTTCTCAATACTATGCTCCACTGGTGAAAGTTGCTGAGTATGACGGCTACATTTTTTATCCGGTTAAGACGGTACTGGTAGCAGTTTCCCTCCTGCTTTTATGGAATAGATACTCTGAGATTGATATTAAGAAGGGGCTTTCTGGAAAGAACCTTTTAATAGGGTTTTTCTCAGGTGTTGCAGTTTTTGTTCTATGGATTAACATGGATATGAAGTTTGCGACTCTGAAAGAACCAGAGGCGTATAACCCATTCATTTTTAACAATTCTTTCCTCTTTTATCTGATAATATCATTCAGGCTTTTTGGGTCTTCTGTGGTAGTTCCGGTCTTCGAGGAGTTGTTCTGGAGGTCTTTTGTACTGCGGTATATTATCAACCCGAAGTTTGAGAATGTACCGATAGGGAAGTTTACCTGGGTTTCGTTTGTGATAGCATCTGTCTTCTTTGGTTTCGAGCATAATCTCTGGCTCGCGGGGATTATGGCAGGTGTATCCTATAGCCTGATCCTGTATTTCACAAGAAACCTGTTCGTAGCTATGTTCTCTCATGGAATAACAAATCTGTTTCTTGGCATTTACGTGATAAAAACAGACAACTGGCAATTCTGGTAAGGAAATGTCTGCCTTCGAAATTGAGGGTATGTAATACCAATTCTCCGTCTATTATCAACACAAACAGAGAGGACTTAAGTTAATAATTTTTCTTATAATAATTAATATATTTTTTCTTGATTTCATGTTTAATTTTTGTTATAAGACCTCCTTTAGAACTCAAGGTTGTATTGTAATATAGTATTATAATAAGTTGTAATATTATGGCTACAAGGTAACAACCTTGTGGCTTTTTTTATTTTTGCTTTGAAGAAGGGGGTGTAGCAGTATGCCAACAGGTACAGTTAAGTGGTTTAACGACAAAAAGGGATTTGGTTTTATTTCTATTGAAGGCGGAGAGGATGTTTTTGTTCATCACACTTCTATTGAGAGTGATGGATTCAGAACATTAGAAGAAGGAGACAACGTCGATTTTGAAATTGTGCAGGGCGAAAAAGGCAGTAAAGCTGAAAAGGTTAAAAAAATATAGTTATTATTATTTTTAACGCACTCCCACATATTTTAAATCCCGGTATACACAATTACTGTTGTTGATTGAAGTATGGAATTGCTTCTTGAGCTTATGGGATGACCTTATCTCGTACCCCCCCCAATATCTTCTAAAAGATATTGGGGGTATTTTATTTAATTAGTAATGTGATATGTCTCTCTGGTTGAGTGTAGTAAAAACAGATTAACCATTTATTCTATTACACTCATATTCTTGATGGTTATGTCCTTTATTGGCACATCTCTGAACATACCAAAGGCATGTGTCCTTGTCCTGCCAATAGTATCAACCACATCCATACCCTCTATAACTTCACCAAAAACAGCATATCCAAAACCGCTTGAGGTGTTGTCCTTATGGTTGAGAAAATCATTGTTCACTAAATTGATGAAGAACTGTGCCGTGGCGCTATTAATAACATTTGTCCTCGCCATGGCGAGTGTACCTCTCTTGTTATTTAACCCTCTCCGTGCTTCATTTTTAATGGGATCCTTAACAGGTTTTTGATTCATTTTTTTATCAAAACCACCGCCCTGGATCATAAAATTCGGTATGACTCTATGGAAAATAAGGTTGTTGTAGAAACCTTCAGATACATATGACAAAAAGTTCTTAACAGTAATTGGCGCTTCCTGTTCGTACAATTCAATAGTAATATTGCCCTTTGATGTTTCCATTAAAACCTTAGGATTAGCGTATGCAGGATTAAGTTTCATACAAATCAGGCTGAACAAGACAAAAGCGATAAATGATATTGCTCCCTTGTTTATGTAGTGTTTAAGCATTTTATCTCCTGGTAAATAATCTTAAAAAAATTTTAATTTCATCAATTTAATCATAGAAATAGTAATTATTCAATCACTTTATAGATATTGCAATGGTGAATACGTTACTTTGATCAAAACGGCTGTGTTTATTATCATAAATGGAAATCATTATAAGCCTGTTCGGGAAACGGGCACTACAGGCACATGCCATGATATTCCTATTGATCGGGGATTTATTTCCAATTTGATTTAACGGTAATTGCTGGTAAGATAATAGACTGCCTCAAGGCTTTAATTTTAGATATTGGTCAAAATTCATCAAATGTTCAATCCCATTAACCTGGAAATATTCAACAACCTGTTTTCTACGATTTGTGAAGAGATGGGTGTTGTATTGTGCAAATCTTCTTTTTCCACGAATATAAAAGAGCGTAAGGATTTTTCATGCGCATTGTTTGATAGCAGGGGTGAAATGGTTGCCCAGGCAGAACACCTTCCTGTGCATCTGGCATCCATGTCCATGTCAGTTAAAGAGGCAATAACGGCTCTGGAAATGAGTGATGGTGATGCTGTGATATTAAATGATCCCTTTCAAGGAGGGACGCATCTTCCGGATATTACGTTAGTGACTCCTTTCTTTTATAAAGGCAGAAAAAAACCTGTTTTTTATGTGGCTAACAGGGCTCATCATTCAGATGTAGGAGGGATGGTGCCGGGTTCCATGTGTAATGCTACTGAAATATATCAGGAAGGGATTCGAATTCCACCTGTCAAGATAGTGATGGGCAACGTGATCAACAGTGAAATCATGAATATCATAACTTCTAATGTAAGAACACCTGAGGAGCGTGAATGGGATATAATCGCGCAGATTTCAGCCAATAGAGTTGGCAAGCAGAGGTTACGTGAATTGTGTGAAAAATATGGGAAAAACGAAGCGGTAAAATATTCATCTGAGCTTCAGGACTATTCTGCCAGAATAATGAAATCCGTAATTAAAGGAATACCTGATGGAGAGTATTCGTTTAGTGATTATCTTGATGATGATGGTGTGGCGGAGAAACCCGTCAGGATTAAGGTGTGTATCAAAATAAAAGGAAACTCGGTGAGTGTTGACTTTTCCGGTAGCAGCAGGCAGGTTGGAGGTTCTGTTAACGCGGTATACGCGGTTACTGTTTCCTGTGTCTTTTATGTATTTCGATGTCTGGTTGACGGTGATATACCATCAAATTCCGGTTGTATGAGATCAATCAGTATAACCGCGCCGGAAGGTTCAGTAGTAAATGCCAGAGTGCCGAGTGCTGTATCCGGTGGTAATGTTGAGACCTCTCAGAGGATAGTTGATGTAGTTTTCGGGGCACTGTCAAAAGCTATATGTGGAAATATTCCCGCGGCAAGCAGCGGGACGATGAACAATATTGCCATTGGTGGATACGATGCTTTAAAAGGTAATCATTTTACCTATTATGAGACTATCGCGGGCGGTATGGGTGCAAGGCCAGATTCAGATGGTATTAACGCCATTCACACCCATATGACAAATACACTGAATACTCCTGTTGAAGCTATTGAACACAACTATCCTTTCAGGATCAGGCAATACAAAATACGCCCTGCATCAGGTGGTATGGGGAGATATAAGGGGGGGCATGGAATAATCAGAGATTACGAATTCTTTCAAGCTGCAACCGTTAGTATCTTGTCTGATAGAAGAATACACGCACCGTACGGTTTAATGGGTGGTAAAAATGGCCAGGTTGGACAAAATATTCTGATTTCAAAAAACAGGAAACGTAAACTACCGTCTAAGACAACTATTAATGTGGATAAGGGAGACATTATCAGTATACACACTCCCGGAGGTGGTGGATTTGGAAGGAAGAAAAATTTAAAAGTGAGTTAAAATTGAGCGAGAAAACATCCTTCGACTCCCCGCCCCTACCGGTACGGACGGCAAGTCGAAGTGTTATCAACATAAAATACCTATGAACAAAACTCAGCCAAAAAAGATTTTTATAGAAAAAGAGATAATTAATTCTCCTGTTACCCGGGAGATACTCGACAAATTGCCGGGTATAACAATTGAATATATTGATGATTATCGAAGGATCAGGATCGATGGAGACAGTGTTGATCATATATACAAAAAAAGTAAGGAGTACCTGGCGCTGGCATGTAAAAGGGGTGAAACGGTAAAGCAGTTCAGGTGCAGGGACGGCATAGTGGGGAATACGGAATATTTTATTGGGCATGGCAATAATTGCAGTTTAGATTGTGACTATTGTTTTCTTCAATGCTACTTTGATAACGCTGTGCCTACTGTATTTGTAAATCACGATGAGATGCTGGATGAAATAAGAGACGTTTTACTTGCAGAAAGCGATAAAAAGATAGTATTCCATGCCGGTGAATTGTGCGATGCCCTGGCCTTTGACGATCTGACAGGTCTGTCATATAAACTTATTCCACTGTTTTCAGAGTATCCCGATGCGCGGTTGGAACTGAGGACAAAAACAACTACCATAGAGAATTTATTAAAAATAGAGGCGGTGGATAACGTTGTTGTTTCATGGACTTTCAGTCCCAGGATAATTGTAGACAATCATGAGCATAAAGCGCCTTCGTTAGAGGAAAGAATATGTGCGGCAGTAGATATCCAGCAAGCAGGCTATAATGTGGGAGTATGTCTTGATCCGATTATACTGTGTGACAATTGGTTTGAGCATTACAAAGCAATGCTTGAGATACTCTTTGAAAGAGTGGATATGGAGAGGGTTAAGTTCATAAGTCTTGGCGGTTTCAGATATCTTCCGTCTTTGACCAGGATAATAAGAGAAAGAAATCCGCAGACGAATCTTCTGCTGGGTGAATTTGTGCCGTGTGTTGATGGGAAACATCGGTACTTCAGACCCATTAGAGTAGAAGCATATAAGGAAATAGGGCAGGTTATAAGGGACCTGTCTAAAGGTGTTAAGATTTCACTCTGCATGGAAACACCTGAGGTTTGGAACTCAGTAAAAGACGTTTTGAAATAAAAGAAATATCTAACTGGTAGGGAATTTGACGAGAAAGTATATGAGCAGGTTATTCCCAATAATTGAAAATATAAAAGTGGATTTAAAGTCACTTATTTCAATCAAACATACATGTGACCCTGAGATTTGCAGTGAGAAGGGATCTTGTTGTTCTGAGTATGAAGTATGTATGGAGAAGCGGGAAGTTGATAAAATAGTTACTCACATACCTGAAGCGGCAAAATTTGCACCTCAATTAATAGCAAATGGAACCTATAGGAATATTTTTGAAGAAACAGATGATAATCTTGTTTCCATAGATACAGATGAAGAGAATCAATGTCTCTTTGCCTGGCGTAATGGCAAGGGAGAGGCTTTATGTTCACTGCACAGCCATGCATTAAAAAACAATCTTTCATTTTATGATACAAAACCTGAATCGTGCTGCCTCTGGCCTCTGGCTATTTATGATGGGAGTCCGAAAATCCTGACAGTCCAGGACGATGCATTCAATTTTGATTGTAATAAGAGACATAAATCGGAAAAAGCCAGACTTGATCCGGAAATCTCTTCAATTATTAATAACGTGTATGGAACAAAGATGTTAACCGGTATTAATCATGCAATTTCTATAATGTAATAACTATTTCATGTCTAAATTCTATAACCCGAAACGCAGTAGAAATATTTTTGATCCAGAGGATGAAAAGCCTTTCAAACTGAGCCGTTCAAAGATTGATCTTTTCCTGGAATGTCCTCGCTGCTTCTATATCGACCGTAGACTTGGTGTGGGGCGTGTGTCAGGTTTTCCGTTTAATTTGAACAGTGCAGTTGATGATGTAGTATAAGGGTCGCTTAAAAATATATCCTTTACATTTTTATCATAGATTAACAAATGGGCGGTATGTAAAAACGAGTTTGTCCGTGTTCTTAAACTTCAGGTATTTCAGGCACTTTTAACTTAACACTTATTTAGTATATGTTATCCGATAAAGAGTATCTCTCAAAGCTAGCAAAAGCACGTATGCCTTTTGGTAAATATAAGAATATGTTACTGGTTGATTTGCCTGAGTGGTATATCGTATGGTCTGTACAGAATGGAGTTCCGGAAGGCGAACTTGGTGATATGATAAAATGTGTATATGAAATCAAATTGAATGGATTGGAGTACTTGTTTAAACCGTTACGTTAATCAGTTGGAAAGTCAACAATATTTGATCACTAATCAACAGATTGCTTAGCTCTTTATGTGAGATTAAGGGATTGTGGCTACTTATTAAAGCAGTTTAATGAAAAGAGGAAAACGGACGATTCAGATTGAACGAGCCGCGTGGATACTCAATAATGGAATTCTGGCATGAGTAAATTAACAAAAACCATACCGAACATTTCTGGTTTATTCTAAAAAAACGTTTGACTTTCGTAACTATTTTACTTATTTTACAAACAACCTTATTTTTGACAAGTCAGGATCAAATAGGGGATATATCTATCTACGATTTCTTGATTGCTGGCTTAGTGTTTTACTAATTAAATTAAAAAATTTATAAGGGGAGGATATAAAGCTATGGTATCAACAAAGGTATCCGTGTTTTTGACAATAGTGGTAGTTTTTTTTGGTATGATGGTTAAAACAAGTGCAGACCCTGTATTAATAACAACTTACACAAACGAGACTGTTTTTAAGAATGCGCTCAGCTCCTTCACGACACACAATTTTGATTCCTTCACCCTAAATGATGGTACTTTATTTGGGCAACCGTATGAGAATCTTGACCAGCAAATTTCAGGTATAGACTTTGACAACGCTGTTGTTTTTCCGGGAGGTTCCGGTGGAACATCTAATTCTGCTCCAAATGTTGTTTTGAATGCTGATTTGTCTTTAGACAGCCCCATTGTATTTACATTTGACACTCCGGTGCTTGCTGTTGGTTTGTTTAATACCAGTCTTGTTGATCGTGAACGTTTTGATATATTCGATGAGAGTGATAACCTGTTAGCCTCTATTGAATTGCCAGACTTAGTTGTGAATTTTGGTGGATTTATATCTAACGTTGGTATCGCCAGAGGCGAAGTGGTTGGAATAAATCCTACAAATGGAAGTATCTACATTGACGACTTAACTGTCGGGCCAACAGCAAACGTGGTTCCAGAGCCATCGGCTAAAATTCTTTTTAGCATCATGGGTTTCTTAGGACTGGCAGGAGCAGGATTAAGATGCAGGTGGAAAAAGAAAACAGTTAATTAAACCAGGAAGTCGCTAAATAAATAATATAATTTACGATACAAACACCTTTATATTTCATGAACAGTTGGGGGGGGAGGGGGATGATTATGGGGATTTTTTTGACTAAACCAAACACACCATTAATCTCTCTTCTATCCTTCGCAAAGCAAATTCCCGCTTTCAAATTTAAACGGACACTTCTTAGAAAAAAAGATGAATGAATGAAGTATTAAATCTGATAGTCTACTTCATATTTTTTCACGGTATTTTTCTGTTTGAAAATAAGGTATGGTGAATCAACGGTTACTGTTGTATAGGGTGGAACTGATCGTGTCAACCAGACATTTCCACCTATGATTGAACCTTTCTGTATTACCGTATTACCGCCAAGGATTGTTGACCCGGCGTATATGGTAACATCATCCTCGATTGTAGGGTGTCTCTTTTTGTTTTCCTGCCTGATCTTGTCTACGTTAGTCAGGCTGAATGCTCCCAGCGTGACATGCTGATAGAACTTCACATTTTTACCAATAACAGCCGTGCTTCCAATTACGACACCGGTCCCATGATCAATAAAAAACCCCGGTCCTATCTTTGCCCCGGGATTGATATCTATTCCTGTTTTTTCGTGAATATATTCACTCATCATCCTGGGTATATAAGGCACATTCTGCAGTTCCAGAAAATGGGCGAGACGATGAACCGATATTGACCGTACTGATGGATAGCTGAGTACAACCTCAAAATAACTTGACGCTGCAGGATCTCCTTTGTATGCGGCATTAATATCCTTGTTTACAATTTCTCTAATCTCAGGAATGTTTTCAAGCAAAAGGTATGCAATCTCGACTGAACAGTCCCAGCACTCTCCTTCGGTACGTTTGCAGTTAGCACCCTCCTTACATTCATGCATTAAGCTCTTCTGTATTAAATCAGAGAGGCATTCCAGTGCACTGGAGCATTGTGCCATAAGATACGTATCCAGATGATCTTTATTACCGGTTGCTTCCTCATAAAAGCCGGGAAACATGATTGTCAACAGTAGTTTTACCAGTTTTTGCACTTCATGTTTTGATGGGAGATTGGGCCCTTCCAGATGGTTAATCCCACCATGTTTCTCATATGAGCTGGCCAGTGCCTTAGTAATATAGCTTAAACGAGGTGCGTTTTTATCGCTGTTTATGGAATTGTTCATTTTAGTCTTTTTCTACATCCTTAAATAAATCCGTAGATATATAGCGTTCTCCCAGACTTGGTATTACCACAAGAACATTCTTACCGGGCCCGGCTTCTCTGGCAATCTGTAAGCCGACATGCATATTTGCTCCGGAAGAAATTCCACAACAGATCCCTTCTTCCTTCGCGATACGTCTTGCCATGATAAATGCATCATTACTTATAACCTGTCGAACTTCATCTACAACATCTTTATTATAAATGCCGGGTACAAACCCTGCACCTATTCCCTGAATTTTATGCGGCCCGGGTTCCCCTCCTGAAAGTACAGGTGATTCTACCGGTTCTACTGCTACATTTTTTATATTTGTGAAATGTTTCTTCAGCGCCTCACCTGCCCCGGTTATTGTTCCTCCGGTACCCACACCTGCTACAAAATAGTGGAGCTCTTTTCCCTCGAAGTCTTTGATTATTTCAGGGCCGGTTGTTTCACGATGTATTTTTGGATTAGCAGGATTGTCAAATTGTTGAGGCTGAAAATAACCTTTTTCTTTCACAAGCTCTGCTGCCTTTTCAATAGCACCTTTCATGCCTTTAGGACCTTCTGTAAGGACAATTTCGGCTCCAAAGTATCTGAGAAGAGCACGCCTCTCCAGACTCATGGTCTCAGGCATAGTAAAAACGGCCTTGTACCCCTTAACTGTAGCGACCATTGCCAGTGCTATTCCCGTATTACCTGATGTAGGTTCTACTATTGTGTCTCCGGGCTTCAGTAAACCTTTTTTTTCGGCATCCTCTATCATTACCAAGCCGATACGGTCTTTGACGCTGCCGCCTGGGTTAAACATCTCCAGTTTTCCAAAGAGATTAGCGCAATTCTCATCGGTCAGGTTGTTTATTTTAACTATGGGTGTCCTTCCGATAGTCGCTAGGATATCATCATAAATAGGCATTTGTTTCTCCTGTAATAATTAATTCAAGGTTTATTTAATAAGAAAAGCGGGTGTTCAGGGTGGAGTTGCCGGGTTGACACCTGCTTGCTTTGACAGCACTTTACTTCTCTCAATAGATTGTAATGCAAGGTATTGCTCACCAAATTTGTTTATATTCTGTAGCTCTGTGTCAAATTGTCCATAGTGGTTCTCTTCGTCTATGACAAGCTCTTCAAAAAGTTTTCGTGAAACAGAATCCGCATTTGAGCCACATTCCATTGCAAGCTTATTGTAGAGTATGGCGCTGTTTTCTTCCATCGATTTCGCCCCTGTCAGCATATCTTTTACTATGTGGATCTTTTCTGTGCTGGTTGATGGCTGCATTTCTACATCACCTTTCAGAAATAAAATTCTTTCAGCAAGCCGTTCAATATGCATCATCTCTTCTATTGCTATTTTTCTGAAAAGGTTAGCCAGCAGGTCAAATCCCTGATCACTACAATGAAAGTGGAAATACATATATTGATGAACCCCGCTTAACTCTTCAGCTAAAGCCTGGTTTAGCGGTTTTATACTTTTTTCATACATGGGAACCTCCTATGGAGAATTTATCAATTTATTGAATACACCTGTCATTTAATATTATATTTAAAACCAACACGTAGTATATCATATTAATTATTTCCTTCCTATCAACCTTTTATTTAGCAAAATCTGAAGGTGGCTTATCGTTACTTTCTATTAAACGTTTGACAGACAGCACTTTTCACTGTTATATTTTGAAAATTGATGAGATGTATCAGGCATTAAGAGACTCAGATTACTGTTTATCCGTAGTTGTCCTTTTTGTTGGATCTTTCTGAATCTATTCATGAAAAACGATATTGACGAGGTCTTAATCTCTGAAACTGAATTAAAAAACAGGGTTAGTGCGCTCGCACAAAAACTTATTACAGATTACTGGCATAAAAATCTTACCATCATCGGTGTTTTAAATGGCAGTCTCATTTTTCTTTCCGACTTAATCCGGCAGATGCCTTTTTCCCTCAAGATAGATACTGTCAGGGCAAACACTTATACAGGTGCTTCAACTTTCCCCAATCCGGAGACAGAAATTATTAACAATGTTAATGTAAATATTAAGGGGGAACATGTACTTGTCGTGGATGACATACTGGATACAGGGAAGACTCTTTCTGAAATTGTCCGGGTTATTACTAAACATAATCCCTTATCAATAAAGGTGTGTGTGCTCCTTAATAAAACGGCAAGGAGGGCGATAGATATTGTTCCTGATTATTGTTGTTTTGAGATTGAGGATAAATTTGTAGTTGGTTACGGCCTGGATTTTGATAACAGGTACAGGAACTTGCCTTTTATTGCTGTTTTGAGAGAAGATATCTATCATTCCTGTTTATAAAATGAAAATAAATGTTTAGAAGAGCATTTAAAAATTTCAGCGCAAAACCGGGAGTAACACTTGGTCTGAGTTTTTTTACCTTTATTGTTATTGGCACTATTTTACTAATGCTGCCGGTGGCAACTGTCAATGGTAAAGGTACGTCATTAGTAGACGCCTTGTTTACTTCCACATCTGCGCTCTGTGTCACCGGACTTACCGTCCATGATACTTCTCTCTTTTTTTCACGTTTTGGCCATATTGTTATCATAATCCTTATACAACTTGGTGGACTTGGGTTAATGACATCATATGCTTTTTTCAGTATTGTAATTGGTAAAAAACTCCTTATGTCTCAACAGGTTAAAATGAAGGGCGTACTTAATGCAGAAAATGGAGAAATTAAGAAAATAATTATCTTTATAATAATTTCGACATTTGTTTTTGAGGCTATTGGGGCTGTTGTATTAGTTGCTCATTGGTCTCACCAAACAGTCGATGATTATATATTTATATCTATATTTCATTCAATCAGTGCATTCTGCAATGCGGGGTTTTCGCTTTTCAGTAATAGCTTGATCGGCTACAGTAATGATTTAGTTGTAAACATAACTATTGGGTTTCTTGTCGTATCAGGGGGTCTGGGTTTTGTTGTATTATCCAACCTTCTAGACTATTTTTCATTTTTTAATAAAAAAGATAAAAAAAAGAGGGTAAATTTACATACGAAGATAGTGTTGACGATGACGGTGATTTTAATTATAGTGGGGGCAATACTTTACTACATATTTGAGTATAATAACTCACTAGAACTATTTTCAGTCAGGGACAAAATATCTGTCTCTTTTTTCCAATCTATAACGACCAGGACCGCAGGATTTACGATGGTTGATATAGGCAGCCTTGCAACACCTACTTTTTTATACTTTATTTTTTTTATGTTTATTGGTGGTGCGTCCGGTTCTGCTGCGGGAGGCATCAAAGTAGGTACTTTTTTTCTTATTATAGCAGTGGTTTACAATATGTTCCGAGGAAGGGAAGAGGTAGAAGTTTTTGATCGAACAATTCACCGACGAACAGTACAAAAAGCTGTTTCTATCGCAACACTCTCTTTATTAACAATATTACTGTTTTGCCTGATGTTACTATACACAGAGGATGCTCCTTTCCATGCAGTTGTCTTTGAAGCATTTTCAGCATTTGGGACTGTTGGTCTCAGTACCGGACTAAGCGCTGATTTATCAGTAATTGGAAAGGTTTTAGTGAGCTTATTAATATTTATCGGAAGAATAGGGCCGTTGACTCTCGCGTTTATTCTTGGTCAAGAGATTGCTGAAAGGAAAATCCGTTTCCCGGAAGAGAGAATAATAGTGGGTTGATAATTAATCATGAGACAGTTTGCAGTAATCGGTTTAGGAAGGTTTGGTTTCAAGATTGCCGAAGTTCTGGCTGCCAAGGGGGCACAGGTCATGGCTTTAGACAAAGATATTTGTTTGATTGATAAGGCCAGGGATGTTGTTGCCGAGGCGGTGCAATTAGAGTGCACTGATGAACAAGCGTTAATGCAGAGTGGTGTTCAGGGTGTTGATGTTGCCGTTGTGAGTATTGGAGAAGATGTTGAATCCAGTATATTAACCACCGCAATCTTAAAAAATCTTGGTATTAAAGAGATTGTTGCGAGAGCGGGTACAAGGTTACATGCGCAAATACTGAAGGAGGTGGGCGCGACAAGAGTGGTTTTTCCCGAAGAAGACATGGGGCTTCGGGTTGCTAACAGTATTTTTGCACCTGGGGTCCTGGATTATGTTGAATTAGGCGCTGACTATAATCTTGCCGAGATAGAGATAAAGGGTGGTTTTATAGGAAAGTCTTTTGGGGAGCTCGGTCTTAAATCGAGATACGGTGTTAATGTAATTATGATCATGAAAAACATAGAAGGGGAGGCTGGTGAAGACGGCGAATCTACCGAGAAACATATTAAGGAGCTGCCAACTCCAGAATACGTGTTAGGCGCTAAAGATATTCTGGTTGTTGTTGGCGATAGTAAGGATATAGAAGTTCTGGAAAAACATATAAAATAGTTAAAGGAGTTCTATTGAGAACTATAGCATTAATAAATCAAAAGGGCGGTGTGGGTAAAACAACTACGGCTGTTAATTTAAGCGCCTGTCTCGCATCACTGGGCAAAAGGGTAGTGTTGATAGATCTTGATCCACAGGGTAATTCAAGTTCATGGCTGGGAATAGATATTAATCATCTGAATAAATCGATGGTTAATGTATTTCAAGATGAGCTGCCGATAAGTGAAATCTTACACGATACATGTGTGAAAGATATGTGGATTGCCCCGTCAAACGTTACATTGGCATCTGTTGAACGAACGTTAGCAAACAAACTTGAAAATGATACTATATTGAAAAAAAGCATTGATCTTTTGAAAGATCACTATTTATATGGTAATTGCCGTTCAGAATATGTCATTCTGGACTGCCCTCCATCGCTTGGGTTACTTACTGTTAACGCGTTGTCAGCCGTCAGGGAAGTGTTTATTCCTCTGGAAACAAAGGTGATGGCGCTCAATGGCCTGGTTACTTTGATTAATACGGTAAATCTTGTCAAGGATACGCTCAATCCTCTCCTCGAAGTCACAGGGATTATTGCCTGTATGTTTGATAAAAGAACAAACTTGAGCAATAAGGTGGTAGAGACGATTAAGGACAAGTTTCATGACAAGCTGTTCAAGTCTATTATCAGGGAAAACACTCAACTGGCGGAGTGCCCTATCTCCGGACAGCCTATTACCCTGTACGCTCCGGAGAGTCGCGGCACACAGGACTATATGGATCTGGCCAGAGAAGTTATCAGCAGTACAGGAGAGATTCATCTCAGTAACTATACAACCGAGGGGGAGAGAGAGGTTGCTCGACATTATCACGATGGCGAAGATTGTATAAATACATAATGAGGATTGTCGACTTACGAAGTGATACGGTTACTACTCCAACATTAAAGATGCGTCAGGCCATGAAGGACGCGGAGGTGGGTGATGATGGGTTCGGTGACGATCCCACCACAAACAGGCTTGAAAAAATAGCGTCTGACCGTGCTGGAAAGGAAGACGCTATTTTTGTTCCCAGTGGTATAATGGGGAATTTGATATCAATAATGGTGCTTACAAAGCCGGGTGACGGTGTGATATGTGACCGGCTTGCGCACATAAATACGATGGTTGCCGGGAGTACTGCGGCTCTGACGGGAACAACAATATGCCCTTTAGATGTGAATGAATCAGGCCATTTTAACCTTAACCTGAGAACAGTACAGACAAATATTATATGTTACAAATTTGAATTACCAGAACTGAATTGTAAGGATTTTGTGGATAGTGTTGCCGGAAAGGGTGTTCGCGCTGTCCATCTATATGGGAATTGTGGAAGAATGGTTACTCATAAGGACCTGAACGAATCCGACATTGCTTATGTACTGGAAGTTTTTAAGGATACAGTGTCAGAATACTGAAAGTTAAAGTGGCCTGGGTGGTGGGGGGGCCATACAACTGTAGTAATAATTCACTTTAATCATATTATAAGCAGATAAAATATTTTGTTTACTAATTTATGATTTATGATAAGATGTTAAATTCTGTAAATCCTTGTATTAACAGAAATAAAAGCCGTACAGTTTAATATAAATAATTGAATAATAAATACCTATGTTAGTAAGTTACATTCCAATTCTGATTCTACTTCTGGTAGTAATGGGTTTTGCCATTTCTAACATCATCATTTCTGCAGCGGTCGGCCGTCAGAAACCGTCTGCTGAAAAGCTTTCTACGTATGAATGTGGTATAGAGCCGACAGGCACAGCCAGGGAGAGGTTTTCAGTAAAGTTTTATTTAATAGCAATGATGTTTGTTGTGTTTGATATCGAGGTAGTTTTTCTCTATCCCTGGGCGGTTGCGTTTAAGTCATTAAAACTCTTTGGCTTAATTGAAATGGGGATATTCATACTGATTTTACTGTTTTGCTATGTGTATATCTGGAAACGAGGTGCTCTCGAATGGGAATAGAGACTGTCTTTGGGGACAATATACTCACTACAAACATTGACAAGGTGGTTAATTGGGCCAGAAAGAACTCACTGTGGCCTATGCCTTTTGGTCTGGCATGTTGTGCCATAGAAATGATGTCAACAGTGGCGCCAAGATACGACCTTGCCAGGTTTGGGGCTGAAGTTTTCAGGTTTTCACCTCGTCAGTCTGACCTGATGATTGTTGCAGGTACAGTTACATATAAAATGGCTGCTGTAACAAGAAAAATTTACGATCAGATGCCGGAACCCAAATGGGTAATCGCGATGGGTGCATGTGCGTCTTCCGGTGGAATTTTTGATACTTATGCTACTGTTCAGGGAGTGGAAGAGATTCTTCCTGTGGATATCTACATACCGGGATGTCCTCCCCGTCCTGAGGCATTGATACATGCAGTAATGGAATTACAGGAAAAAATAAAGAAAGAATCTGTACTGGATAGCGGAGATAAGTAAGTAATCGTACAAACAAAATTAACAAATCCCTCTTTGCACTCTCATAAGTGTAGTGGGTGAAGAGAGGGATTTGTTAAATTATCCTATAATTTTTAAAACCATGACTGAAGATATTACGATAGGGAAAAGGTTAAAAGCAGCGTATCCGGAAGCCGTAATTGACGGAAAAACATTCCGGGGTGAACTCACCATAAATATCAAAAAGGCCTTTATACAAAGGGCTGCTGAATTCCTCCATAATGATAATGAATCAGCCTTTGATTATCTTTCGGATTTGTGTGGTGTTGATTTGTCTCGTTTAGACGGTAGCAATAACTTTGAAGTAGTTTATCATTTATATTCTATAAAGTTAAATCACAGGCTACGTCTTAAAGTGAAAATACCCGCTTCAAATCCAAGAATCGATACGGTCACTAATGTCTGGAAGACTGCTGACTGGCATGAGAGAGAAACCTACGATATGTTTGGCATTATCTTTAAAGGACATCCGAATTTAGAAAGAATTTTAACACCGGAAGGTTTTGAAGGGTATCCATTGAGAAAAGATTATCCGCTTAAAGGCAGACAGCCGAAATCTCTTAAGAGTGTTTACAGAGAAGGAAGATAATGACCGCAACGACAACAGAACAGGTGATGACTATAAATATGGGCCCACAGCACCCCAGTACGCATGGTGTTTTGAGACTATTACTTGAGCTGGACGGTGAGACGATAGTCAAAGTCACCCCTGATATCGGATATCTTCATCGTGGTATAGAAAAGCTTGCGGAGCATAAAACATACCATCAATTTATTCCACTTACGGACCGTCTTGATTATCTGGCGCCAATGTCTAACAATATGGGCTATGCCCTTGCGGTAGAGAAGTTGCTGGATATAGAACTGCCTGAAAGATCACATTATATAAGAGTCATTATGTGTGAACTTACAAGGATTTCATCACATCTTCTATGGCTGGCAACACATGCGCTTGATATTGGTGCAATGACAGTTTTTTTCTACTGTTTTCGTGAGAGAGAAACACTTAATGATATTTTTGAAATGGTTGCCGGAGCGCGAATGAACCTTTCATATATCAGGATAGGAGGTGTAGCCAGAGATTTACCTGAGGGCTTTATTGAAAAGACAAAAGAATTTATTAACGCATTTCCGGGCAGGTTAAAAGATTATGAAACACTTCTTACAAAAAATAAGATATGGATGATGAGGACTAAGGGTGTTGGAGTTATTTCAGCGGACGATGCGATTAATTATGGTTTGAGCGGGCCGAGTTTAAGGGGTTCCGGGGTAAGGTGGGACGTTAGAAAAACTGAACCGTATGCGGCATATGATGAGATGGATTTCCTTGTGCCTGTTGGTACAAACGGTGATGTATACGATCGCTATCTTGTAAGGTTAGAAGAGATGCGTCAGAGTAATGAGATTATACGCCAGGCCATGGATAATCTCCCGGGAGGTGAATACATTGCGGATATTCCTGATGTTACTTTACCGAAAAAGGAGGAACTCAAACAGAGTATGGAGACTCTCATTCACCATTTCAAGATCGTAACCGGAGGTATTTGTCCGCCGGCTGGTGAAGTATATGCGTGTGTAGAAGCTCCTAAGGGTGAACTTGGATATTATATAATCAGTGACGGGACTAAGAACCCATATAGAGTAAAAATCAGACCTCCGTCATTTGTTAATTTAGAGTCTCTACAACAGATGATACTGGGTCGCCTGCTTGCTGATGTGGTTGCTGTAATTGGAAGCCTGGATATTGTCTTAGGAGAAATTGACCGTTAGTGCTTTGGGAATGATAACAGAATGGGTAAAAGAAAAAAACAATCTATAGAAAAAAAAGCTTTAGACCTGACTAAGGCAGAAGAAATATTAGATATTTATGAAGGTATGGATGGCGCATTAATCCCTGTTTTGCAAAAAATACAGAATGAATATGGCTACATACAGGAAGAGACTGTCAATCTTGTCTCTGAAAGGATGAATATCAGTGCCAGTGAAATTATAGGGGTTGCTACATTTTATTCGCAATTCCGTCTGGAGCCTATAGGTGTACATATGATTAAGGTCTGTTGTGGGACTGCTTGCCATGTCAAAGGGGCTAATAAATTGACGAGTGAATTTTCAAAAAAACTGGATGTTGCGGTGGGTTCTACTACTAAGGACAGGATGTTTACCCTTGAAGAAGTCGCTTGTCTGGGAGCATGCTCTCTTGCGCCTATTATAACGTTAGATGGAGATGTTCATGGTAACCTTGTTCCTGATAATGTCGGCAATATAATCCAGGGGATCGGGAAACACGGAAAAACTAAATAGAGATGGCTAAGAAAAAAACATCAATAGCAAAGAAAAATATAACGCTAAAACGGCCGAAAATTATTGTGGGTATGGGTACCTGTGGTCTGGGAGCTGGCGCTAGAAATGTATTGGAGAGTGTAGAAAAAGAGCTCAAAAAGCAGAATATTTCTGCTGATGTAGTGAGTACAGGTTGTATAGGACTATGTTCTTACGAGGTTCTTTTAGACGTGATTGTGCCCGGATATCCACGTGTCACCTATTCAAAAGTGAAGCCAGACACTGTTCCGAAGATAATAGAAGAGCATGTGGGTAAAGGTAACGTGGTACAGAAACTTGCAATGTCACAAATGTGTCTTGAAGGTGACGGTGTTCAGCAATATAGCGATTTGCCGTTTTTTGATGATCTTGATCAAAATAAGAACCAGGTGAAACTCGTAACCAAAAACTGTGGGATTATTGACCCTGAAGACATAGATGAATATATAATGACTGGTGGATATAAAGCGTTAGAAACAATATTAACCACGATGACACCGAAAGAAGTCATTGCCGAGGTAGGCAGGTCTGGTCTTAGAGGCCGTGGAGGTGGTGGTTTTGATACGGGTTGGAAATGGGAGTCTACCGCTAAATATGAAGCAGACGAAAAATATATAATTTGTAATGCTGATGAAGGTGATCCCGGAGCATTTATGGATAGAAGTCTGATGGAGGGTGATCCCCATGCTCTGCTCGAAGGTATGGTTATTGGAGGATACGCGACCGGCTCTTCAAGTGGATATATTTATATACGCGCGGAATACCCACTGGCTATTGAACGGTTAAATATTGCGATCCGTCAGGCAAAGGAAAGAGGGTATCTGGGGGAAAATATCCTGAACAGTGGATACAGCCTTGATATGATTATTAAACAGGGTGCGGGTGCGTTTGTCTGTGGGGAGTCAACCGCGTTACAGTTCTCAATAGAGGGCAAACGTGGTATGCCAAGGACAAGGCCGCCTCAATCGGTGGAAGCGGGCCTATGGGACAAACCTACATGCCTGAATAATGTTGAAACATTTGCTAATGTGCCAATTATTATTAATCGTGGTGCTGCCTGGTATTCCAAAATTGGTACGGAAAAGAGTAAAGGTACAAAAATTTTTGCACTTACGGGAAATGTTAAATATGCCGGACTGATTGAGGTACCGATGGGTATAACGGTAAGAGAAATTGTTTTTGATATTGGTGGAGGGGTGCCAAAGAAGAAAAAATTTAAAGCGGTACAGATTGGAGGGCCTTCAGGTGGTTGTTTGCCGGAAACTTACCTGGATTCTCCCATAGACTATGAGTCGCTTAAAAGTGCGGGCGCCATGATGGGCTCAGGGAGCCTTGTTGTGGTGGATGAAACAACATGCATGGTGGATATGGCAAGGTTTTTTCTCGATTTCTGTACACACGAATCATGTGGTAAATGTCCTCCATGCAGGGTTGGTACTGTCCTTATGCTGGATATCCTTAACAGGATTACTCAGGGAGAAGGTGTTGAGGAGGACATTGAGACATTGGAGAAAATGTGTGATGAGGTAAGGACGATGTCACTTTGCGGTCTGGGTCAGTCTGCGCCTAATCCTGTGAAATCTACTCTAAGATATTTTCGTGATGAATATCTGGCGCATATTCGTGACAAGGAGTGTCCAACGGCAACATGTGTCGCGCTTCATAAATACACCGTTATTCCGGATAAATGCACAAAGTGTACGCTTTGCATAAGAAATTGTCCGGTGGATGCAATATCAGGATCACGTGATGAAGTTGCGTTTATTGATAAAGAGAAATGTATTGAATGCAATTTGTGTTATGACAAATGTAATTTTATGGCAATTAAGTAATTATGATAAATCTTAAGATTGATAATAAGGATATCAGCGTCCCCCAGGGTACAAATGTATTTAAGGCCGCTAAGGACAACGGCATATATATTCCAGGCTTATGCTATCATCCGAAGTTGACTCAATATGGAGGCTGTAGGCTATGCATGGTTGAAATAACCGAGCGGGGAAGAACAAGGCATAGATTTTCCTGTGCTCAGCCTGTCGCGGAAGGTATGACGGTAAAAACTAAAACCCCTCAGACTGAGAAGTATACCAGGTCTGTTATGGAATACCTGTTGGCACACCATCCTCTTGATTGTCCAACATGTGACAAGTCAGGAGAGTGTGGTTTACAGGAGGTCACGCATGATCTAAATTTAAAAGCGGGTAGATTTAAGAGCGCGAGGTTGGACGAACCGATGAGACGGGATAATCCGCTCCTGGAGTATAATTCAAACAGATGTATTCTCTGTAGCAGGTGCGTTAAAGTATGTAAGGAGATTGCGGGTGTCGGCGCAATTGATTATCAAAACAGGGGGTTTAAGACGATTGTCGGTACGGCGTTTAATAAACCATTAGATTGCAGTTTTTGCGGTGGTTGTGTATCGGTATGTCCAACAGGTTCGTGGCAGGACAGGACTCTTAAATTCAGGGCCAGGCCGTGGGAATTGAAAAAAACCCCAACGATTTGCACATATTGCGCGGTTGGTTGTAGCCTGGTAATAAATACCAAAAAAAATGAAGTAATGAGGATTACTCCGGATAAAAACCTCGAACTGGGGGTAAATGAAGGTAATCTGTGTGTAAAGGGGAAGTTTGGCCACGAGTTTATCAATTCAGACAAGCGGATTAAAACCCCTTTGATAAAAAAGGGTGGTAAATTGCGTTCGGTCTCATGGGACGCTGCTCTTGAGTACATATCAAAAAAATTCAGTGAAATAATATCCGACCGTGGAGGAAATGCCATTGGTGGTATTGGTTCCGAGAAATGTACTAATGAGGATAATTACCTGTTTCAGAAGTTCTGCAGGGCGGTATTAGGAACAAATAACATAGACAATATATCTAATATGAAATCTCCTTCGCTTAATCGCTTGATTAATAATTCTGTTGCATATGGGATGGCTTCAACATCACTTGAAGGAATAGAAAACGCGGACACGGTATTCTTTGTAGGCGCGGACGTGAGTGAAGCGCATCCTGTTGTCGGGAGTATGGTGAGAAAGGCCATTAGAAAAAATAAGACTAAAGTTATAATAGCCAACGCGAGAAATGTTGAATTTGGCTGTGAGACAAGAAATCTTTTTCGTATAAATTACAAGCTTGGGACGCAAACCGCATTAATCAATGCAATGATTAAGGTTGTTGTTGACGAAAAGCTTATTGATTTGAAAAAGGCTGCTGCTAAGACAGAAAATTTCAATGAATTACGAGCATCATTGAATGACCCGGAAACAGGGCTCAAGAAAGTTTCGAAGGCAACAAATATTTCTGAGGATGCTATAAGGGAGGCCTCTGTTTTGATAGCAAAAGCAGAAAATTGCTATGTTATCTGTGGGAAGGATATCCAGGAAGATCCGTCAGGTGAGCAGACGATAGAGGCATTAATGAACCTTTGCGCGTTAATAAATAAGGGCGATACCGATAAAGTTTCAATTGTTTTTTCAAGGGTAAATAATAATTCTCAAGGGGTGAATGATATGGGTGTCGTGCCGGATTATCTGCCTGGATACATAGATATAACTGATCAGGGGTACAGAGATGCAGTTGAAGAGTCATGGGGGATGAAACTACCTGATGATCTTCTTGGCAAAGATTTTGGCAAAGATTCAGGTGATATTTTTGATCTTGCCGTTAAGAAAAAGGTGAGAGCTCTCTATGTAATGGGAGAGAACCCTGTCGTTAACTATCCGAATGGTAAGAAGGTGAAAGACGCTTTTAAAAAAGCTGAATTTGTCGTTGTACAGGATAGCTTTCTTACAGAAACTGCAGAATTAGCTGATGTGGTACTACCATCATCAACATATGTTGAAAAGGGAGGTACATTCACAAATATGGGGATGACAGTGCAGCGGCTGCACAAGGCTATACCACAGGTGGGTGACTCTAAACCGGATTGGCAGATAGTATGCGCGCTTGCGGAAAAGATGGGTCATACATTTCCGTATACAACATCCAAGGACATTGTAGATGAGATAGGTACCAGTGTCCCAATATATGAAGGAATTGAAATTAACAGATTACGCAGGAAAGGGTTTCACTGGATACTCTCTTTATACTATAAGACAAAAGCAGAAATATACAGATTTGAAATTACGTCAAAGAAGGCCGGTTCAGCAGTAAAGAAAAACAGGAATTATCCGTTCATTATGTTAACTGGCTCCAGCTTAAGACATCTGGGAACATATTCAAGAAATTCAGAGTCACTTGTATCTCTTGCATCCGAATGTTTTGTCGAGATTAACAGGCTTGACGCGAGGAAAGCGGATATCATAGACGGTGACATGGTAAAAATCGAATCAGCAAGAGGTAAGTTAAAACTCAAAGCAAAGATTACCGGCAGGGTGCCTGAAGGAACCGTTTTTGTATCTGAGGATTACGAGTGGGTCCCGGTTAATAGTCTACGTGGTGATGGATATACAAATGTAAAAATAACCAAAACGAAATAGAGAAGTGTGCTTTGATTGTATTCCGGAGCCTTCACGAATGTGAGGTGGATTTAACTAATGAGTAGCATGGGTATTGCTCACCATACATGAATATCTTTAAGGTCAGCAGAAAACGCTAATTAAAAAATTACAATTAGACGAAAGAATAAAAAATAAATGTCAAATGCAATTGCTTACGCAATACTTTCTACAATTAAGATAGGAGTGGTAATCGGTGTGTTACTGCTGGTAATAGCATATCTTATCTGGGTTGAAAGGAAAGTTATGGCCCATATGCAGGTAAGGCTTGGCCCTATGAGAGTGGGATGGCATGGCTTGCTTCAGCCGATTGCGGATGGACTTAAATTATTATTAAAGGAAGATATAATTCCGCAGAACGCCAGCAAAATTCTGTTTATCGTGTCACCTGCAATTGCCATGGTTCCTGCTCTGTTGACAATCGCTGTCATCCCCTTTGGGGATACAATAAGTATCATGGGTATAAGTATCGATATGGTGATAACAGACGTGAACATTGGTATACTATTCATCCTTGCCGTTACTTCTGTAGGTGTATATGGGATTCTATTAGGTGGTTGGTCATCTAACAATAAATATTCATTGCTGGGTGGATTGAGATCCTCTGCGCAGATGATTAGTTATGAATTGTCAATGGGATTGTCGTTGATTGGGGTTATTATGATGACAGAATCATTAAGCCTCGTAGATATTATTGATGCTCAGGCAGGATTGTGGTTTGTTGTGCTGCAGCCATTAGCTTTTGTCGTGTATGCGATAAGCGCTATAGCGGAGACGAACAGGTGCCCTTTTGATTTACCTGAAGCGGAGACAGAGTTGGTTTCCGGTTTCCATACGGAGTACAGCAGTATGAAGTTCGCGTTGTTTTTCATGGCAGAATATGCAAATATTATTACCGTATCTGCCGTTGCTGTTACATTCTTTTTCGGTGGCTGGAGAGGCCCGTTTCTGCCTCCTGTCGTCTGGTTCTTAATAAAGATGGCTCTGTGTATATTCTTTTTTGTATGGTTGAGATCAACCTTTCCAAGGTTCAGGATTGACCAGCTAATGAAGTTTGCATGGAAAATTTTACTTCCGGCGGCAATAGTAAATGTTTTGATCACAGCGATTGTGATGACATTTTTATAAACTGCTCAAATAGTTTAAACGGCTTAAACAGCTTAAACAGCTTAAACAGCTTAAACAGCTTAAACAGCTTAAACGGCTTAAACAGCTTAAACAGCTTAAACGGCTTAAACGGCTTAAACAGCTTAAACAGCTTAAACAGCTTAAACGGCTTAAACGGCTTAAACAGCTTAAACGGCTTAAACCGCTTAAACAGTTTAAACTGTCAAAACAGTTAAATATGATTTTTTTAAGACGTTAAATATGATAAAACCATTGATACAAGGTTTAGCGCTTACGATAAAGTATTTTCTTAGCCCGTCTAAGATTGTTACCATGCAGTACCCTGATGAGAAATGGAAGCCTTATCCACGCTTCAGGGGCCTTCATGAATTACAGAGAGATGAAGATGGGAAAGAGAAGTGTGTTGCTTGCGGGCTCTGTGCGGAGGTCTGTCCTTCTGAATGTATCAGTCTTGAAGGCGCCGAAAACGCGTATGGCGAGAGATACGCCGAGACTTATGAAATCGATATGTTCCGTTGTATTTTCTGTGGTTACTGTGAAGAAGTCTGCCCGGAGGAGGCTATATTCTTAAGGCAGAACTATGAGCTGGCTACAGGAAACCCGAAAGACAATATTTATACTAAAGAAAAACTATTAGTGCCAATTAAGAAAAAAGCAATGAAAAAATCCAGTAAGAAAGTAAAGAAAAAAATAAATAAGGTCTATTCATATGGTTGAAAGTTTGTTGTTCATAATAATGAGTTTAATAACGATTGTCTGTGCACTTTGCGTGGTCTTCCAGAAGAATCCGATATACAGTGCAGTTTTTTTAATTCAGACAATGGTTTCTCTTGCAGTACTGTATGTACTGTTGCATGCTGAGTTTGTTGCCGCGGTTCAAGTCATGGTATACGCGGGTGCAATAATGGTGATTTTTGTTTTTGTTATCATGTTGCTCAATTTGAATAAAGATGAAGTGGAGAGTAGCAGGGATAAGCTGCCAATGCAAAAAAAACCTGCCATTATGCTTGGATCGGTCCTTATTGTGATGATAGGTATTATTATGACAAGGACAATCTTTAAAGTAAAAGCAGGGGAGTATTCACCGGAGGTTGTAGATCAGATTGGGAACACGCAGCTGATCGGTAAAATGTTATTTACGAAATACGTATTACCCTTTGAAATCGCGTCTATAATCTTATTTGCTGCTATTGTAGGGGCCATAGTTTTAGCAAAAAAACAAATTATAAAGGATGAGGATTTATGACGGTTCCGTTGACCTGGTATTTAATACTTTCCGGTATTCTGTTTTCAATAGGGGCAGTGGGCGTATTGATCAAAAGAAACGCGTTGGTTATTTTCATGTGTATTGAATTGATGTTAAATGCGGTAAATCTCGCGTTTGTAACATTTTCCCGTCAACAGGATTCGATGGATGGGCAGATCTTTGTTTTTTTTGTAATGACAGTAGCAGCGGCAGAGGCGGTAGTCGGCCTTGCAATAATAATTGCTTTATTCAGGAACAAAGCTACTGTTAACGTAGATGATATAAACATAATGAAGTGGTAAAAGGATAGAATAATAATGTCAATTATCAGTGGAATTTCTTTTTTAGATTTAATCTGTTTTGTGCTTTTGTTTCCGCTTGTGGGAGCGATCATAAACGGTTTTCTGGGAAAGAGACTTAATAAGTCTATAGTAGGCTTTATAGGATGCGCCGCGATCGGCTTATCGTTTATTGTTGCGGTACTGGTGCTTCTTGACCTGCTGAAGCTTGCACCTGAACACAGGGTGTTTGAGAAGGATTATTTTACCTGGATCGGTTCCGGTACTTTTGAGGCACTTGCCGGCTTACAGGTAGATCCGCTTTCAGTTGTAATGATACTTGTAGTTACCGGTGTAGGATTTCTTATCCATGTATATTCTATAGGCTATATGCATGAAGATGAAAGTTTCTATAGGTATTTTACTTATCTGAATTTATTCACGTTCTCAATGCTTCTTCTTGTGCTGGCCAATAACTTTCTTCTGATGTTTATAGGATGGGAAGGAGTTGGCTTGTGTTCATATCTTTTAATCGGATTCTGGTTTGAGAAGAAATCAGCGTCTGCCGCTGGAAAGAAGGCATTTATTGTAAACAGAGTAGGTGACTTTGGCTTTATCCTTGCCATACTGTTCATCTTTGTCACCTTTCATACTATAGACTTTACTGAAGTTTTTCATGCTGCGCCGGAGCATCTGCAAACGGGTAGTTCAATTATCGTAATCATTACACTCCTGCTATTCGTGGGCGCCGTTGGAAAATCAGCGCAAATTCCACTTTATACATGGCTTCCTGATGCTATGGAGGGTCCTACTCCGGTCAGTGCGTTGATTCACGCTGCGACAATGGTTACTGCCGGAGTCTATATGGTTGTAAGGTGTAACGTATTATATACCTTGTCACCGTTTTCATTGTCAGTTGTTGCGGTAATAGGTGGGGCCACTGCGTTGTTTGCGGCAACTATTGGCCTTGCTCAGAATGACATAAAAAGGGTCCTTGCGTATTCCACTGTAAGTCAAATAGGTTACATGTTCCTCGCTTGTGGGTTGGGCGCATATATTACCGGTGTATTCCATCTGATTACACACGCTTTTTTCAAGGCATTACTGTTTCTCGGTTCAGGAAGTGTAATCCATGGCCTGGGTGGAGAGCAAGACATGAGAAAGATGGGCGCTCTGAAAAAATATATGCCTGTAACCTATATAACGTTTTTTATAGGAACACTCGCAATTGCCGGTATACCGCCGTTTGCCGGCTTTTTCAGTAAGGATGAAATACTGCTGGAGGCGTATACAAAAGGAAACCTTTTCTTATGGGGCCTAGGCGCTTTCGCCGCTCTATTAACCGCCTTTTACATGTTCAGGTTGCTTTTTATGACATTTCATGGGAAATCAAGGATGGACAGTGATGTTGAGGCGCACGTTCATGAATCTCCAAAAAGCATACTTGTTCCATTGATAGTACTTGCCATTCTCTCGGTATTCGGTGGTTTTCTTGGTTTTCCAACATTGAGTGCGATAAATAATTTTCTTGCTCCGGTTATAGGAGACGGACATCACGGGTTGGCTCATGGAGGGGAGGAGCATCATCCTTCTTTCGTCCTGATGTTCTCTATGATGGGTGTATCGACCGGTATTGCTATTGTAGGGATTATGCTGGCTTTTATAATGTATATTTCCAGACCTGATCTCCCGGGAGCGATAGCCAGAAATTTTAAATGGATGTATAAAGTCATATTTAACAAATACTATGTCGACGAAATTTACGATGAAACGTTTGTTAAACCGACTATATGGTTTTCACGAGGTTTATGGAAAATAGTAGATGTGGGAATGATTGATGGATTTGTAAATGCGGTTGGAAGGCTCGTAATACTCAAAGGAGAAGTGTTAAAACTATTCCAGACAGGATTTGTTCGTAACTATGCGTTTTCTATAATGCTGGGTGGAATTATAATAATAGTCTGTTCTATATTATTTTTATAAACATTTGTAGTTAAGGTTTTTATATATAATGAATTGTTCTTGTCCGATACTTACTATAGTTACATTTCTACCTCTATTTGGGGCGATATTTCTTCTCTTCATTAATGGTGAGAAGCAGGAGAGGATCAAGCGTATTGCCCTTGCGATCGCCATAGCGGATTTTATAATTTCACTGCCCCTGTTCTTCTTATTCAAATCAGATACATCTGAATTTCAATTTGTAAGAGATGTACCATGGATAAAAGAATTTGGAATAAATTATCATGTAGGTATTGACGGTATAAGCCTTTTTTTGTTCCTGTTGACAAGTTTCCTTACGATGATTTGCATACTGGCTTCGTGGAATGTAAAAAACAGGATAAAAGAGTATATGATCGCAATGCTTATTCTTGAGACAGGGATGCTGGGAGTATTCATCTCTCTTGACCTCTTTCTCTTTTACGTATTCTGGGAACTAATGCTGATCCCGATGTATCTGTTAATTGGTGTCTGGGGAGGCCCGCGAAGGATTTATGCTACAATAAAGTTTTTCGTCTATACAATGGCGGGTAGTGTTTTGATGCTGGTTGCCATATTGGTCCTTTATTTCAAATATCACAACGCAACAGGTGAATACACATTTGACCTGTTGAAAATATACAACCTTGACATTCCCATGGGGGCCCAATTCTGGCTCTTTCTTGCATTCTTTTTCGCGTTTGCGATAAAGGTACCGATGTTTCCGTTTCATACATGGTTGCCTGATGCTCATGTAGAGGCCCCAACAGCCGGCAGTGTTATACTGGCCGGTGTATTGTTGAAGATGGGGACTTATGGATTTATCCGTTTCAGTTTACCGATGTTTCCTTATGCAAGTCATCAGTTTGTACCTCTTATTGGCTGGCTGGCTGTTGCCGGTATTATTTATGGAGCGCTTGTAGCTATGGTACAGGAAGATCTCAAGAAGCTGGTCGCGTACTCAAGTGTCAGCCATCTTGGCTATGTAATACTGGGTATATTTGTGTTTAATGTCCAGGGAATGCAAGGTGCGATCCTTCAGATGATAAACCATGGCTTGAGTACAGGCGGATTGTTCCTGGCTGTTGGTATGTTATATGAAAGGAGACATACAAGGATGATTGCCGACTATGGCGGTGTTACGAAGAAAATGCCGATGTTCGCGGTCTTCTTTCTGATTATGACATTGTCATCTATCGGGCTGCCAGGGTTAAATGGTTTTGTAGGTGAATTCCTGGTATTACTTGGGACATTTAAGTCAAACGTGTACCTGGCAATTTTTGCGACAACCGGAGTAATTCTTTCAGCATGCTACATGCTCTGGATGTTCCAGAGGGTCATGTTCAATAAAATTACCAACCCGGAAAATGAGAAACTGAAAGATATTAACAAACGTGAATGGGCGCTGTTTTTGCCGATAACGATCCTTGTCTTCTGGATTGGTATTTACCCAAAACCCCTATTGTCACGAATGGATGCATCCGTAAATCATCTCTTAACACAGGTGGATGAAAAATATAAAATGATGTTGAATAGGTCGGGAAAGAGTGAAGATGGACTTGTAGTTAGTGAAAGTAAGAGTACGGATTATATAAAAAGTGAAGGCGTGATGAGTGGGCCTTCATATAACCATGTTAATGAGGTTGATTAGTCTATGGAAATAGTTATTCCTCCATTTGATTTAAAAAGTATAGCGCCCATCGTGATAATTTCTATCGCGGCGATATTAATACTTATTGCCGATGTCTTCTGCAGGAAGGTTTTCAAGGATAGTTTAGGATACATAAGTTTTCTCGTAGTTGCTGTTACGGGAGTCATTGCCTATGCACAGACAGGACAAAACGTATACTCATTCAGTGACATGTTTGTCGTAGATAACTTTTCAGTATTCTTCAATCTGGTATTCCTGTTCAGTACGTCTATTGTAATTCTCATGTCTGACAATTATATAAAACAGGAGGGGGTGAATTATGGTGAATACTACACGCTATTACTGTTTGCCACTGTTGGAATGATGCTGATGGCGGGTGCGTCTGACCTGCTCACGGTTTTTCTCGGGCTTGAAATAATGTCAATTTCGCTTTATGTACTGGCCGGTTTCACGCGGGACAAAGTACGTTCAAACGAAGCTTCTTTAAAATACTTTCTGCTTGGGGCGTTTGTAACAGGATTCCTTCTTTATGGTATCGCCTTGTTATACGGAGCGACCGGTACAACCAACCTGAAGGAAATTGCCGCATACATTTCTGAAAATTCCGGATTTTCAAACCCAATGATTATTGCCGGTGCCTCGCTGCTTATAGTTGGTTTTGGATTTAAGATTGCGTGTGTACCTTTTCATAAATGGTCTCCTGACGTTTACGAAGGTTCGCCAACACCGGTTACCGCTTTTATGTCGGTTGGGCCGAAGGCAGCCGCTTTTGCCATTTTTCTGAGAGTCTTTTTCGTGGCCCTGCCAGATCTCGAACAGAAGTGGTCAATAATTCTGTGGGTCCTGGCCGTCCTTACCATGACAGTGGGAAATCTGGTAGCCATTTCACAGACAAATATAAAAAGGATGTTGGCATACTCAAGCATCGCGCATGCGGGGTACGCGCTTGTTGCGATTATTGTTGGAGGTGATTACGGGATTGCTGGCCTGCTGTTCTATATGCTTGCGTATACATTTATGAACCTGGGTGCATTTGCTGTGATCATTGTGCTCGGTAGAAAAGGAGAGGAGAACGCCAATATTGAAGACTTTAGCGGTCTCGGTCAGAAACATCCTCTGCTGGCGGTAGTAATGTCCATATTCATGTTCTCCCTGGCAGGCATACCGCCATTAATAGGGTTTATGGGAAAATTCTACATCTTCAGTGCTGCTATTAAATCTGGATTTCTCATACTGGCGATTATTGGTGTAATCAACAGTGTGATATCCGTTTACTACTATTTAAGAGTTACCGTTGTAATCTATATGAAAAACCCTGAACGAGAATTCACGCCGCTTTCACTTTCACCATTCATCATCTTTGCTATCCTGGTTACCGTCTTCGGCACAATATTTTTCGGTATTTTCCCCTCAAAGATAATCGCGTTCGCCCAGAAGTCTGCTGTTTTGTTTTAACATATCCTCGTGCTAATTTGTGAAATTAGTGTCTAAAGCCTTCTTTGTCAATCTCTTTTTTCTTAACATAAAAAAACTGTATGATTATTATCACCTTTTTCTCAATTCAACATACATAAAACTATTCCGCACACAGGATGGAGTGGAGAGCTATTCTATACTAGATGTTTAAGTTAAAAAAGGATTTAGACACATGAAACGTCTTGCCTGAAACCATTTTACTCGAATCATAACCTAAGTTCGACAAACAATTCTAAGAAAAGAGTGTAAAGTCGACTGAATCAAATAAAAACAAGTTGTAATTTAATTTTATTGTTTACCCAGTCACAGTGATGTGTAGTACTTGCTCTTGGAAATAAATTGCTCTGCTTGCCAAAGTCGCCCCCCATTGCGATAATCAGTATCATTATGTTTATTCGCGAAAAGACAAAAAAGTCCAGGGGCAAAAAGATATATATTTGACATCAGCTGATAGAATCAGTTCGCACCACAGCAGGCCCGAGACAGCAAATAGTTTTAAATCCTGGATAGCTTCAGCTACCTGAAGATAAATGGAAAGAGCTTGCCAATTGTATTGAAGAATTGTTAACCAATTAAAGACGTTGCAGTAAAAGAAAACACTCAATATGAGCAAGGAGCAATAGAACGAGAGTTGTCGAATCGTGCGAAGGAGATATTTTCTCTAAAAGAGATAGAAATTTTATATGATTTAACGAATACCTATTTCGAAGGAAGCAAGAGGGGTAGTATAATAGCCAAGCATTACAAGTCAAAGGAGAAACAGGAAGCAGACGGACGGTAAAGTGACTGATAATCAATTTGAAAAAAATGAGCAATGCGCACAAATGAGGCATCGCTTGGTACCTATGTGTTACGGACAAACCGTCCTGATCTTTGTTCTGAGGAGATATCCAGCATTCATAGATCTCTGACAACACGAGTAGATAGTTTTAGAAACATGAAAGGCAATCTGGGTTTGCGTCCAAACGTTCATCATGCCGATATCCCAACTCTTGCCCATGTACATATCGCAGTATTGGCTTATCATATGCTTACAGGCATATTAAAAAAATTACGAACAGCGGATGTTCATTATAATTGGAATACGATTCGTAATATTCTTGCAACACATGTAAGGGTAACAACCAATATGAACACAGAGGATGGACACGTTATTGACGTCAGAACATACACAACCAACAGAAAAGCAGCATATGATTTACAAAAAGCTACATATTAAACATACACCTTTAGGAAGGAAATACATGAAATCATCTGTTAAAATGCAAAGATGTAGTGCCGAAAATTGAGACACGGAAAACTTAATTACCTGTAATTATGAGAGCTGAAAATTTTATTTGTTGAACTTCGGCTAATAACCGTTCTCCTTTATGAACAGCTTAAACAGTTTAAACAATTTCTTTACAATTTTTACATGGAGGTAATACAATGTCTGCTAAATATTTCGAAGATTTAGAAGCCTGGAAACTGTCAAGAAAATTGACAAATCAGATTTATAAGATAAGTAATGATGGCAGATTTGCCAGAGACTACGGTCTACGTGATCAGATAAGGAGGGCCGCGGTTTCAATCATGTCAAACATTGCTGAAGGATATGAAAGAAACGGTAATCAGGAATTTATTCAATTTCTCTCAATAGCAAAAGCATCATGTGGCGAAGTAAGATCACAACTATACGTCGCTATGGACCAATCCTATATCATCAAAACAAAGAGTGAGCAATTAATTGATGAATGCAGGAAACTTTCAATCATGATAAATAACTTTATTGAGTACCTGAAAGGAAGTAAATATAAAGGTACTAAATACAAGATACCAGAGCAGAAAACCACAAAAGAAAAACTGGATGAAATGGTAAAACAGATTAAAGCAAAGTCTAAGTAAATTGTATAAACAGTGTAAACGGCTAGAACAGATTAAAAAGTTTAATCCGTTTAAACCGCTTAAACCGTTTAATCGGATTAAACGGTTTGAACGGCTTTTTATATTTCCATTTAGCCCTGAGGATCTGAACAAGTGTAGTAGAGAAAATACGGGAAAAATAGTCTTAAAAGCAATTGTTTCAATAATCAACATAGTGTTTAAAAAGGTAACACAATGATGGAAGTAAAAAAATATTGTGTTAATTCTGTGTTATTTTAAAAAATTAAAATCAGCTTAAGGCTGAGGTGATTAACCTGGCCCGGTCGGAACTGATTCATCCGGGCAGGAGGGGAAACTCTTTCTGCAAAAACTCTGTTTTTTTTGAAGGCCGGTTTTCTTATCCAACACGAATATTGAAACTGATACTATTAAAATTAACAATTGGCAACAATTTTGCAAATCAAAGAGAATCTTACAAAATCCTAAATTACGACCTGCATAATTCTAAAACTAAAGCTCGATGAAATTTAAAGTCACCTGATAAGAAACACGACATGTTTTATCAGACAGAAATACGACGCAGTAATTTTCGTCGATGGCTTAACTTGAATATCATGAAATTGAAAATATCTCTTATTTCGGACAAAGAAGTTGTTCTACCAAAAGAGTTTAACTACATAACCCAGGCTCTGATTTATCAGCTTATTGACAAAGTGCCTGCCCAATGGCTGCATGAAGATGGTTTTAAAGTAGAAAAACGATCTTTCAAACTATTTGTATTCTCATCAATTCTTGAAAAAGCTAAATATTATAAGCAAAAGGTGATTTTTACCTTTCCTCACGCAATCAGTTTTTACATTTCTTCCCCTGTTTCCTGGATTCTTGAGCAGGTGGCAAAGAATACGGTTTTCCCTGCCCGACATCTTTCTGGTGGGAGCGAGAGGATAATGTTTGGTCAGAACAAAATGAGTATTTCATCAGTTGAAATCATAAAGAATGATGAAATAACAGAAAACAAGATAAGGATCAACGCTCTGACTCCTATAGAAATCCATTCAACTCTTCTGAAAGGAGACGGCAGTAAAAAAACCTACTACTACTCTCCATCAGAAACAGAGTACAGCGAATTAATAAGCGAAAATCTCAGAAAGAAATGGGAAGCATATTACAAAGAAAATTGTCCATACAATATTACAACCGAACCGGTACAGATTAAATATTGCAGGGAAAGGATAAGGTCTTTCAAAGGCACAGTCATAAAGGGTTGGACAGGCCATTTCTGGATTGAAGGCGAACCGGAGTTCCTGCAGTTTGCATTCGCAGTGGGACTGGGATCGAGGAATAGTAGCGGGTTTGGGTTTATTGAAAAAGTAGAGAGAGCAGGAGTTTAAGTAATTTTTACAGTTCTAACGCTTTTACAACTTGAACAGTTTGAACAATTTAAATCATTTATATATGGCACGAAAGCAGATCACCCGCACTTGTTATTTGCCTTGTGACTGACGACCTTTTTGTTGATGCAAAGTATCTGATTCGAATGACAAAATTGCTTACGTTGAACTGTTCGAACAGTTTGTATTCATTTGCTCCGTTTGAACAGCTTAAACCACTTGAACTGCTTAAACAACTTAACCTGTTTAATTGGCTTGAATGGTTTAAGCTACTTAACCCGTTTAAACAGTTAGTATATTGAAGAGTAAGCACAGATTTGACTCGACGTACACTGAAGAAACTGAGGGCATCCGTCCAGGTAGAATGTCTCGGAAGAAGTCAGCATGTTAAATGGCAGAAGACAAAAAACGGGAATCAGGTTATACCCGATTATATAGGTAATTAGTTGGGTAATAAAAAAATTGATCATGTGTAGATGATATATTGCGTGCAAAGGATTAGGACTTTTAAAAGCCACAATCATAAAGGTCTGGACCGGTCACTTCTAGCTGGAAAGAAAACCGGAGTTACTACAATTTGCGATTACGGCTGGATTGAGATCGAGGAATAGCAGCGGGTTTGGGTTTGTTGAAAAAGTGGAGAAAAGAAAGGGAATAAAAGAATGCTGAAAGAGATTGTTGAGTTTTCTACGAAATTAGAAGATGCCGGGATTTATGAAATGGTTAACGAAGAAGAGAAGAAACTTGATAAACCTGTTATGGTTATTCCGGTCACCGATGATCTGAAAGAAATTAAAACGGATGATATATATTTTGTTTTTAAAGACATAAAAGATGGGGCGGTTGAAAACGGAGTTACTGTAAAAAAGCAATATGTCATTTTAGATGGAAAGAAAGAAAACGAGATCAAATGGGAAATGAAGAATAGCGAAGACAACCCATCAAATTTGAAAAATTGTTCTAATGAAAACGTACAATGGCAGAATATACTAAAGTCGTTATCTATTTATACAAAAAAACCGTCTAATGATCCTAAGGGTAATAAAAGCATAGGGAGTAACAAAGGTACAAATTCATACAGTCTACTTATTTTTGAAGGCAAGTTTGACAGTGGTACATTAAGTAACAGGAAGTTTAAAGGCGACATCTTTAATTGCAAGCAAGGTTTTTCACAAAAACTGGTAGACACATACAGGAAATCAAATATTCTAAAAGGTCTGCCGGCTGATTTAAATGAAGAGTTGAAGGATAATTATTTAAAGTTGTTTAGTTCTGTAGGTTCAGATGCCAATATAACTGACATCTGGAAAAAAATTGATGGATTAAAAAACATGCTATCCGTTTTAGATGAAAAAAAGAATGAGTGGAAATTTCCTGGCAATGCAATGTTTGTTATATTTAAACTTCCTGATATTTTTTATTCACAAGAAAACAATTACAAGATATGGCATGATAAATATCTACAAAAGAAGATATTTAAAGAACAATTGGACAAATATCCACAGGGTGATTGTTGTGCTTGTAATAAAAAAAATATAAGCATTTATATTCCCAATGCATTTCATAATTTGGATCAAGGAAAACCTTTTTTAAAGCATCATGATAGATTTGTCGATTACAACATTGAGGTATGTGAAACATGTTCACTAGACATTTATAAATTTCAGGAATATTTTTTAAACAAACTTAAGGTCACATTGTTCCCTCTGTTTATCAATACAAATGACAGAGAAAATGTCATTAATTTTTTTAAGAAGGAAGGTAAGGTAACGAAAAAAGGATTCAAAGAGATTATTCATGAAGTTTATAAAAACAGTTCAAACGAAGAATTAGACTTTTATCTGATTATTTATAATTGGAATGATAAAATAATCGCCTTTGACTATATTACAGGTTTTAAATTTAAAATGTATGGAGAAATTATATTTTCAATTGAGAGTACGCTTGATAAGTTCTTTTTTAATAAAAAACTTATAAATCACTACTTTTCAGAAATTAAAGAGAAAAAAAAGAAAGGTTCTAAAAAAGAAAGCAAGGTACCAAAAGGTGCCGAACGTGGTAATCATCAAATGGATATTCTTGTATACAAATATAGGCAACAGCTTTTTGATTATTTTTATAGAGCAAAATATACAGGATTATCACAAAAAATCTTAGCTGATATCTATTTTGATTCTCTGAAAGTGAGACTTAGGGAGTTTTTCGATAAAAAAGAGGATAATAAAACAACGTATTACAACCTTAAAAATATGAGCGATGTCTATTTTGATTTAGACAGTATATTCAGCAAAAAGGAGACAAAAATGGAAACCGTAGAAAGGATTAAAAAGGAGGGGAAGATTACGGATAAAGAGAGTTTCGCCTATTATGCAGGACAAATAGCCTACTATCTTTTAAACCAATCAAAGTCCTCTGAAAAAACACATGCCATGATAGAGCCATTCATAAACATGAATAATTTTGGACTACTTGCTGAAAGGATTAAGGAATTGTTTAATTCCTACAAACATGCCATTCCGCTTAATGCTAAAAGATTTAATGAAATGTTTTCAGGAATGTCGGGATTCCTTTACGACAACAAAGAAGAGAAGTTCACCAGGGAGTTAATAACTCTTTTTTATGCCGGTTATTTTAATAGTAACGAAAATATTTTTTATGCTTCGTCAAAGGAGGGAGAAAAGTGAACGAAACTAAAGAAACAAAACAAGATGAAAGTGAATTCAAAAGCAGATGTTATGGAATTATTGTAATAAAGAGTGAAAACAGTAATTTTAATGCTGACTTTACCGGTAATCCAAGAAGGTTGCCTGATGAAAATGGGACTATCTACGCAACTGATAAGGCATTAAAGTATGCCATTAGAAAATACTGGGTAGATAACAGTCAGAATGTCTTTGTCTGGAAAACCTTCAGAAAAGATAACGGTAAGTATCTGCCATATACTCTTGAAGAAAGATACAAAAATATGAAAGAAAAACTAGAGAAAGAGACGCCTCTGGAAGTTTTCGCGGAATGTATTGATACAAAACTGTTTGGGATTACCTTCGCAATGCAATCCGCTACAGAAGGAGAAAGTAAAAATATATCTCTTACCGGCCCTGTTCAAATAAGCTATGGAGTAAACAAGTATGTAGAAAATATTATTTTCTCAAATGACATACTTTCTCCATACGCTACAGATTCCGGAGACAAAAGTTCAACAATAGGAAATGAAAACAAGGCAAAGGAGATTTATTATGTGTACGATTTTGTAGTAAACCCTTCAAACATACTTAACCATTATGAAGATAATCCCGAAGTGCAGGAGAAAATGATGCTTAGGGTAGGAGATATAGACAGCCTGAAAGATGCTCTTAAAAATGCCGTAACAAACCTGAACACCGCATCAAAGGTTGGGTCTGAAAACATGCTTACTCTGTTTATAACGATGAATGAAGGATCAAAAGTACAAATCCCTACCTTAAAAAGTCTTGTAAGGATAACAAAAAACAGTGGAAATCCTACAATAGATTTTACATCAGTAGTGAAAACGCTTAATAATTATGGAGAAAAGAGTATGGAATTGTATTACGATAACACTTTGATTGATGTGAAAGGTTGTGACCAAATTGATAACAAACATCAATCAAATAACAAGTATTAATTGTTGTTCTCATTTATTTCATTAATAATATTATATTGGAGGTAACTTTTATGGCTATTACTGCAATACAGGGCGTTTGTCATGATGGTAAAATAGAACCATTGGAAAAAATTCCTTACAAAACGGATAAGAAGGTTATCATTGTTTTTCTGGATGACGCAGAAGATAGGATATGGGAAAACGCTGTAGCTGAAGATTTTGTGAAGGGATACTCGGAAAAGGATACCGCTTATGACAAACTATGATTTTGGCGATATATTACTCGTGAAATTTCCCTATAGCGAAGAAAAAGGAGAAACTAAAAGGCCAGTGGTTGTTTTAGCACAGACAGATGTAAAGGACATTGTTGTGGCAAAGGTGACCAGTATGGAACAAAGAGGCGAATATGATATAGCAATAGATAATTGGAAACACGTGGGCTTATTATATCCCTCCATTGTTAGAATAGATAAATTGGCTACTCTTTCAAAAGAGAGATTGACAAGAAAACTTGGAGTGCTGAATGATTCATATAAGCCCAATATAATCTATAAGATAAAACAACTGTTTAAAATAGAGAATTAAAATGAATACTGGAGAAAATCAATGAACGTATTCTCTTTTGACATTGCCGGAGATATGGCATTCTTCAAAAAAAACGATGCCAATGACATGGTGTATACAAGCTACAACTTTCTGCATAAACCGGTGACATTGGGTATTATTGGTGCTATCCTTGGAATTTCCGGTTACTCGAAATCCAAGTCAAATCAACATCCTGACTTTTACACAAATTTAATGGATATGAAAATTGCCATACTTCCCCATTATGAGAAACCTTTAAAAAAAGTTATTACAGGTTTTAATAATGCTTCTGGGCTTGCATCAAGAAGTACAAAGAAACAAGGCGAGACATGGCAGATAAGAGAGCAAATTCTTATGGGAGAACCGGAAATCAGATATACGGTGATTATTCTTAATAATGATTCAATTCAGGACAACTTGATGAGTAATCTGAAGCACTTATTAAAAAACAGAGAATCCGAATATCCTCTCTATTTCGGTAAAAATGAGTTTTTTGCCTATCATGAGAAATATCAAGAATATGAAGCAACACCATTGTCCGATACAGAGGCATCTGTCTGTAGTTTAATTAAAACAGGTGATGAAAATACAACAATTTTTAGAGAAACAACTTTTGAAAATTTTGACCCATTTGAAAGAACATCAAATAAAGGCTATACAATATTTGAATACCTTCCTTACGATTTTGATGAACGGGGCTTTTACAAAAAGGATATGTTCGTCCTGACTCAACGAGAAATAATAATAAAAGATAAAACAGGCTTTTATACACTTGTAACTAAAAACGGAGGAGAACCGTTCAATGTTCAGTTTATTTAATGTAGATTTAAAAGGTATTAAAGCGTTTGCTCATTCAAAGAAAGATTGCCTTAAGGAGCAGTTCCACATACATTGTGATAAAACATTGTCCCACTTTGACGACATAATAGACACTTATGAAATTGAGAGCATCTTCTACCAGCTACTAACAGATATCGATGAGGACGATAGTGTTGACATCGAAAAGCTTTTAAAGATTATGCGGGAATTTGTGATTTTTCATGATATTGGCAAATTAACTCCTGAATTTCAGGCAAAACTGGATGGTGAAAAGAATAAGACAACGCATAGTGATAAAAGTTTTTTTGTTTTGGTATATGCGGTTCTGAAATTGAAAAAAACTGATAATATCAACAACAAAGAGTTCATAATACTTTTCCTTCTTCTCTATTCAGTATACAAACATCATGGCAGGTTAAATGATATACTTGATGACATTCAAAACTTTTCATACAGGGTTGATAGTAACGTTTTGGTTGACATTCTTAAACAACTTAATGAAGCGCCGAATGACGATATTCTTGAAATAATGTCGGCAAGAGGATTCTGGCAAAAATGGAACGATCGCGGCACAAGAGAGCTTGTAAGAAAGCTATCGAAAGACTCCCTGTCATTCTTTGTCCTTGTAAAGATGTTTCACTCCTGCCTGATTTCATCTGACTATTTTGCAACAATGGAATATAAGACAGGACAAAAACCTAATTACGACACTCTTAATAATGTATTAAATGAAGAAATTTCTAAAAATTTCCATGAAACTGACGAATTTGAAATTAATCTAGAAAAGGAAATAAATTTTAATGTAAATATTAATAAAGAGAGAAATAGTCTCAGGAATACAAATATTGATGATCTTAAATGGTCTGATAATCTGGAGCGGAAAGAAACGCTCAACAAGATGCGTTCAATTTTAAATGTTATTACGGAAGACAATATTGAGGATATCCTGAAAGAGCAATCCGATAGTAGAACGTTTTTTCTCCACATACCTACGGGTGGAGGTAAAACAAATATTTCACTACGTTTAGCATTAAAGATTATGGAAAAGAGGGAGATAAAAAAGATATTCTATGTTTTTCCTTTTATTAATTTGATTGAACAAAGCTATGAAGCACTTGGAAAGTTTATAGGTTTGGGAAATATGGCCCGTCTGGATTCGAGATTTATCGATTCTTCAGACAATGAAGAGAAGTATCAGGACGACAATACAGTATTTGCAAATTATGTTGAAAATCTGTTTTTCAACAAACCTGTTCTTTTCATGAGCCATGTAAAATTCTTTGATCTTTTCTTCAGGAATGACAAAAACTCCAATTATAACTTTTATCAATTGGCCAATAGTGTTGTCATAATAGATGAAATCCAGGCATATAAAGATACTGTATGGACAGAAGTCGCTCATATTTTTAACATAATAGGTAGATTTCTTAATACCCATTTTATCGTAATGAGCGCAACGCTTCCAAGGCTGGATATACTTTCGAATTCATTATTTCATCAAATAATACCTGAAGACACATCCAGCAAAGTATTCAAACATGAGGTGTTTAAAAGGACAAAAATAATACCTGACAAAAAACTAAAAATCAATGATTCAAAGGATAAAAACAAATTCAACAAATTGGTAAACCGGATAAAAAAACTTGATAAAAAAACAAGATTCTTGTCGTTCTGAATACGGTAAAAGACTCTTTCGATTTATACTTAAAAATACAGAGTGAAAAAACAATATCTGGAAAATATGAGATTTACCTACTTAATTCAACAATTATAGATACAAGAAAAAAAGCTATACTTAAAATATGTAAAGATAAAAACACGAAGGTTATCCTTGTATCTACTCAATCAGTTGAGGCCGGCGTTGATATTGATTTTGATATAGGGTTTAGAGCTTATGCACCATTCGATAGTATCGTTCAGGTCGCAGGTAGGATAAACAGGAATAGCAGCAAAGAGTGCTGTGAAATGTTTGTATTTGAAGACGGTACAAGCAAAAACGTTTACAGAAAAGATTCTAAATCAATAGAAACGAATGATGATACTTCTGTCAAATCCTTCTTTAGTAAAAAAATCATTGATGAAAATAGTGAAATAAAAGAATTCTACGAAAGGGTTATAACTGGAATTGATCAAAAAAACAAGACACCATTTATTGATAACTCTCAAACAAACATATCCGATATCAGGAATCTGTTTTTAAGACAGGTAGATCGAAATGTACATCTGATTGAAGGTGATACAATTTCTCTTTATATCCCTTATGATGAAACCGGTGAAAAATTATGGAGTGAATACAAAGCGCTCCTTGACGAAGAAAAATGTCTTGAAAATGCGATACTAATCAAAGAATTTAGAAAACAATTGATACCTTACTCAATAAATATTTTTAACCGCTATACAAAGTACGGAAAATTAAAACAAATAATTGATGAAGAAATAAGGTACGGATTTTACTATTGTGAAAACTGGCCTAAATATTACAACCTGGAGACGGGACTTGATCAGGAGGAATTTAAAAGGATAGTCGGAGAAAGAGAGGCTCTTTTTGTATGACTTGGCAAGAGTAACAGGTTCAATTTTGCAGGCATTTGTTATCTGCCCGAGACAGGCATGGCTTATGTCAAGGAATATATCCGGCAATCAGTATAATGAATTTATCGCAATCGGCCGTTTGCTTTCAGGTGAAACATACAAAAGGGACAAGAAAGAGATAATGATAGGCGGTAACAAAATTGACGTCATCAGACAGAAAAATGGCATTATCAATCTGATTGAAACTAAAAAGAGTTCCCGGATGCTCGAAGCGTCACAGATGCAACTGCTCTTATATCTCTATAATTTCTCAAAAAAAGGCCAAACCATCAAAGGTGAAATCAGAGTACCAAAAGAAAAAAAGGTGATTCCTGTGGAATTATCAGATGAACGCATTGTTGAGGTGGAAAATTTGATATCAGAAATTAAGTGTATGCTTCAAAAGGAATCTACGCCTGCTAAAGTATGGATTAAGTTTTGTAAAACATGTTCCTATCTGGAATTCTGCTGGTCATAAACAATCATGAAAGAAACCATATATATATTTTCAAACGGACGCCTTAAACGGAAAGACAACACTCTTTTCTTTGAAACCGAAGATGGGAATAAGAAATTTATTCCTGTTGAAAATACAAAAGAGATCTTTATGTTCGGTGAGAACGACCTGAACTCTAAGGTACTCAACTTTCTCTCTCAAAACGAAATAGTCCTCTCATACTTCAATTACTTCGGCTACTACGCGGGTAGCTTTTACCCCAGGGAGCATTATAACTCAGGCTTTATGATACTCAAACAGGCAGACCATTATACCGATGAAACGAAGAGGAAGTTTATCGCTAAGAGATTTATTGAAGGTGCCGTGAAAAACTGTCTGAAAATCCTGAAATATTATGAAAGGAGGGGAAAAGACCTGATACAACATATTGACGATATAGAAGAGACTCTTGCTAAACTTGAAGAACAGGAAAGTATTGAGAAGGCGATGGCAATCGAGGGTCAGATAAAGCAGATATACTACAACACTTTTAATAATATTATTGACAATCCTGAGTTCTCCTTTGAAAGGCGGACAAAAAGACCACCCAGGGACTATTTGAACACGTTGATAAGTTTTTCAAATTCAATGATATATACCTATGTGCTTTCAGAGATATACCAGACTCATCTTGATCCGCGTATTGGCTTTCTACATACAACCAACTTCAGACGGTTTACACTCAATCTTGACGTGGCCGAGATATTTAAACCTGTTATCGGCGACAGGACAATCTTCTCGGTAATTAACAAGAAGATCATTACGGAGAACGATTTTGAAAGACAGTTGAATGGGATATTGCTGAAAGACACCGCCAGGAAAAAATTTATTCAATATATGGAAGAGCGCCTTAAACAGACAATTAAACACTCCGGCCTGAAGAAGCAGGTAAGCTATAGAAGGCTCATGAGGCTGGAACTTTATAAACTGGAGAAACATCTCATGGGTGAGGATCAATACAAACCCTTTGTTATGGAGTGGTAATGTTTGTAATTCTTTATTATGATGTTAATAGTAAGCGCTGTGGAAAAATGCTTAAGACCTGCAGGAAACATCTCCAGTGGGTACAGAACTCGGTTTTTGAAGGTGAAATGTCTGATGCCGGATATGAAAAAATGATTTTAGAGTTGAGAAAAATTATTAAAGTAGATAGCGAAGACTCAATTGTTGTTTATAAATTCAGGCACATGAAGTACTACGACAGATGTGTCTATGGTACGGATAAAAAAGAGGATATTAAATTCATCTAATATCTGTCGACCTTAAATAGTGTAAAAAAGGTTGAGGACCGACAGAAACAGACCATAATCTAATGGTTTTATTGATCAATTTGCTATGTGACATTATAACATATAAGCAAAAATCTGCCGTATCCCGCTTAAAAGGCGGGTTTTTATATTACCTATGAGGAATTGAAACGATTTCCCTTGATGAACATTTTTTGCGCTACTACCTCCGTTTTTATATTACCTATGAGGAATTGAAACAATTATTAGAAAGGAAATTAAAAAAATATGATTAATGTTTTTATATTACCTATGAGGAATTGAAACAATTATTAGAAAGGAAATTAAAAAAATATGATTAATGTTTTTATATTACCTATGAGGAATTGAAACCTAGAAGCCAAAATACCTGTTCTTCTGTATCTTTCCGTTTTTATATTACCTATGAGGAATTGAAACTTTTTAAACTATTATTTTTTTCAAATTGGGTGTCGGTTTTTATATTACCTATGAGGAATTGAAACATTGGTCTAGGTGACAGATAAATTAATAAATTTTATGTTTTTATATTACCTATGAGGAATTGAAACTCCGCTATGGCGGTAACTCTTGCGATTGGAGGATTGGTTTTTATATTACCTATGAGGAATTGAAACGAATCAGGCACAACTCCACAGGGAAATCTAGCAGCGTTTTTATATTACCTATGAGGAATTGAAACGGGGTTCTGTGATATCGGCAATTGAATTAAAACGTGTTTTTATATTACCTATGAGGAATTGAAACGAGATTCGGTACACAAGCTATTGTCAGACCGCATCGTTTTTATATTACCTATGAGGAATTGAAACTTGCGCTAGTGCGCATTTAACGTACCGTGATAATAGTTTTTATATTACCTATGAGGAATTGAAACGTTATAGAAATCTAATCGTTGCCGCCACAGGAACTGGTTTTTATATTACCTATGAGGAATTGAAACTTATAAATAAATTATCAAGTGAAAAACAAAATAAACGTTTTTATATTACCTATGAGGAATTGAAACCAAGCAGATCACCGCGCCTGTCACCTGTAAAGGATTGGTTTTTATATTACCTATGAGGAATTGAAACATGGAATGTTCCTAGAGATGAAAGACACGAAAAAAACGTTTTTATATTACCTATGAGGAATTGAAACCGATATTTAACAACGAAGATTTTGAACAATCAGCAGTTTTTATATTACCTATGAGGAATTGAAACGTGTTTTAACTTTTGTTATAGTTGCTGCATAATCTAGTTTTTATATTACCTATGAGGAATTGAAACCACACAGACCGTTTATAATATTTTCTACCTTTGCCGTTTTTATATTACCTATGAGGAATTGAAACCCCACTGTTTAAGCTTACCCGGCTTAAACTCAAGCGTTTTTATATTACCTATGAGGAATTGAAACCACATTATTTCACGTGCCATTATTACCCTCCTTACAGTTTTTATATTACCTATGAGGAATTGAAACAGCTGTGATTCTCTACCATGACATGTCTGTTTTGGGTTTTTATATTACCTATGAGGAATTGAAACAGCTACAGTCGTAGCGACATCGGCTAATGGTTATGAGTTTTTATATTACCTATGAGGAATTGAAACTGCCGTAGTTCACGACTATTGTTCCGGCAAAGTAGGTTTTTATATTACCTATGAGGAATTGAAACAAACTACAATGTCTGGCTGGATATCATACCTGGTACGTTTTTATATTACCTATGAGGAATTGAAACTTCGCATCTGTTTTGCCTGACATGTATCTTGACAGGTTTTTATATTACCTATGAGGAATTGAAACTCACGTACAAACAGTCGCGCAGAGAGTATCCGAAGGGTTTTTATATTACCTATGAGGAATTGAAACAAGGTACTGTGGGAAGAGGAAGATTGCACGGGTCTGGTTTTTATATTACCTATGAGGAATTGAAACATAGTACGATTCATAAAAGTAACACGAATCTTGCAAGTTTTTATATTACCTATGAGGAATTGAAACTCAAGGTTGACGGAAACAGGCAAAGAGTGAAGGGAAGGTTTTTATATTACCTATGAGGAATTGAAACTTAGCGGTTCCGTCGGAATATATTTCTTTGTTTAACGTTTTTATATTACCTATGAGGAATTGAAACTTTTATGGAGATAAAGAAAAAGAATTTGCTCTTATGGTTTTTATATTACCTATGAGGAATTGAAACTCTTTTAACAGAACTCATGGTCATAAGACTGCATTCGTTTTTATATTACCTATGAGGAATTGAAACCGAAACAGCATCCGCAAAAGCTAATTCAGTTTTAAAGTTTTTATATTACCTATGAGGAATTGAAACATCTTTCTTCAGTATTGTCATCTAGTTTTTCTAATACGTTTTTATATTACCTATGAGGAATTGAAACCAGTTAAAAAAATTAGTTTTTAGGGTAAAAATTCCGTTTTTATATTACCTATGAGGAATTGAAACAGTAAGGCAATTGGTCTAGGTTTTTTTTGAAAGGAAAGTTTTTATATTACCTATGAGGAATTGAAACCAGATTAATACTGGATCGCATCCTTCGATACAACCTGTTTTTATATTACCTATGAGGAATTGAAACATCTTGGAGGTTTCTTAAACTTAAATAAAAAGAAAGTTTTTATATTACCTATGAGGAATTGAAACAAATTTACAAGATTCTCCAATTATTAATACAGATGAGTTTTTATATTACCTATGAGGAATTGAAACCAAGTAAATATAAGTCAAGTCGAACAAACTTCAGAAGTTTTTATATTACCTATGAGGAATTGAAACGGTTATTTGATACCTATATTTTGCGACGAAGCTCTGTTTTTATATTACCTATGAGGAATTGAAACAGATTTTTTCAGAATAATCATTTTTTCCACTTTTTTGTTTTTATATTACCTATGAGGAATTGAAACATGGGAAAACAGTAAGAGTATATCAAGACAAATAATGTTTTTATATTACCTATGAGGAATTGAAACATAAGCTTCTCTTTTGCAGCTTGTACGTAATAGTCTCGTTTTTATATTACCTATGAGGAATTGAAACAGATATTGCAGAAGAAATGCTGGACCTAGAAAGTCAGTTTTTATATTACCTATGAGGAATTGAAACATTTGTAAAGTGACAAATATCTTCCTGTCTAATATTGTTTTTATATTACCTATGAGGAATTGAAACAAGCTACCAGGATCATATATTGTAAGGCATACCAGGTTTTTATATTACCTATGAGGAATTGAAACATATCCTTGATTGTTGATTCTGTGCTGAATTGCCAAGTTTTTATATTACCTATGAGGAATTGAAACCCTGTATTGCCAAGAAATGTGTTGGCTTTTGCTATGGTTTTTATATTACCTATGAGGAATTGAAACATCGCTCTACCAAACTTCGTCTCTTTGTATAAAACAGTTTTTATATTACCTATGAGGAATTGAAACCGCTAGGGATAACCTGCCACCCTAGCGTGTGTACTCTGTTTTTATATTACCTATGAGGAATTGAAACATACTTGCCACCTTGATAAATGTCTCTCCTGTCTCGTTTTTATATTACCTATGAGGAATTGAAACATACTAAAAGTGTTCTTGTTTGGCATCGCCCATTTGTTTTTATATTACCTATGAGGAATTGAAACAATATTCAACGAGATCATACTGCTTCTTAAAGAGTACTCTTGACATGGAATTTTCTCAGGGATACAATTGGGTTTGTTCATTGATCAGAGTGATAGTTGATGAGAGAGAATTTCCTCTGTGACGAGCATGTATATCAGTATATGATATTTCTTCATAAAATCTTCGTTGTAAACTCTATCCATCTTATGTGACGGCTACTCAATGGAAACATAGATGTTTTTTTGTATAATAGTAATGCTTAGTCAGATTGTTGTTTGTTAAAGGAAGTAATAAAATTGAGAATAGTTTCGATAAAGAGGTTTCACGTAAGTACTGTTCGGGATTTGGCATAATAGAGGTAGGCAGATGGTTTATAGCTGCAGATAATCCGAAAGGGGCTTTTGGGGAGGCAAGCTGACGATAATCTTTCAGGCAGACAGCACAGGCTGATAGGGAGGATATCCTTTACGAAAGGTTGGATAAATGATAAATAGATTGATATTGTGTTAAATGAACCGGAACGGTCAAGCGGAAACATTTTTATTCTTATGAAACGGGGGGGGATGTGTTATGAAACTTATTAAAGTAATATTGAAACCTGAAAAGACAATGGACTTGAAAGACTTACTGACAAATTTAGGATATCACGGGATTACAACAAAACACACTTTTGGATATGGAGAAGACAAGAAAATAGTTAAACAGATATATCGGGGAAAAGTGTATGAGCAAAGGACTGATGCGGTAAAAAGAGAAGAACTGGAATTTGTCGTGGCCGATTATAGAGTAAAAAGTGTTATAGACTCTATCAGGAGTGTTACAAAAACTGATGAGGGTGGAGATGGGAGAGTATATGTCCTCCCAATAGAACAGTCGATCCACATTCATACAGGTGACAGACATATAGGCGATTCCACTGAGACAGGTTTTTACGGTGATATATGAAAGTGTTATTAATCTGTAATTTTGTCTTAGAGGAAATGTAGTGTAATAACGAGAATCCAAAATGTCATTATTGAAGATGGGGAGATGTGTTATGAAACTTATTAGAGCTATTGTAAGACCAGAAAAGGCATTGGAACTGAAAGACCTTTTGTCAGGCTCAGGGTATCATGGGATTTCAACTACAGATTGCCATGGTTATGGTGAAAGTAAAAAAATAGTTAAGCAGGTATATCGTGGAAAAGTTTATGAACAGAGAGCAGATGCGGTCAAAAGAATAGAAGTTGAATTAGTTGTACCGGATGATAAAGTCGACAATGTTATAAGGACAATTAGAAACGTTGCCGTAACCAATCATGGCGCTGACGGGCGTATATACGTATTTGGAATGAGTGATTCAGTTCATATTCATTCAGGTGGAAAACATATGGGTGATTACAGTGAAAAGGAGTTGAAAGATGAATTTTGAAATTCCGTTATTATAGATAGACTCTTGTTATACAAAATAGCACAGATGGATGATGAGAAAACTGTCCTCCCTTTCGAGAAGGCAGTTAAATCACTCTGTAGTGTTAGCTTTTTAAAAGCCTCCTTTATCAGGGGCGGTTCTCCCAATTTCTCTATTCTGATTTATCAGCAAACAGATTAAAGCATTCTCATCAATAGCCATGCCTCTCAAGTTCCGGATAGAAATGTTCTTCTTCAAAGGATATTCTGTCTAAAACCGCACCTTTTATACCTCCAAAATCGCCCATAAACTCTTTACTATCAACAGAATCACACGAAGAGTATTTATCAAAAAACGGTATTAACGCTGCCTGAGCAATATTGCCAAGTTCATCCAGAAAGTTTTGCGCTGACGATTTAAAAGAACTATCCGCATCGGGTTTTTCCATTGCTTTCTGTATTACACTGTTCTCTTCCCCAACATGTGCCAGTAAAGCCTCCTTCAGGCTATTAAGTTTATCAACTCTCTGTTGTCCACTCGTCGAATTAATTTGTTCTAATAAATCTTCTGCTACCCTGTGAATTGTTGTAAAGTCGTCTACAGTTGCCCCCATATGGACCTTCTCCTTATTTATATTAAAAATTAACTCTGAATAAATGAATCCTTACACAGAGACATGGAGATTACGGAGAAAACACAATAAAGAGATTAAATGATAAATGTATTTATTCTCCCCACTTCTGGATCTGGCTTGGTCAGGTTGTGTTTGGGTTTTGTGTTTAATAACTCCCGCCTGGATAAGGCTTCCCAATTTAGGGTAATTTAACAATATTCGGATTAGATAACAACAAAAAATATTATTAACAGTTATTTGATAATGGGTGATATGATAATCATAACATAGGAATTTCTCTATTATTTATTCAAATTATCTGTTGAATAAGTGGCGTTGTTGTAATTATTAATTCATAATTCCTTTTAGATGTTTGAGTTGCTTTTTTTCAAATACTCTGTATATTTTCAGTTTACATTACTGGATGATTACCATTGGCGTGCATATTTTTTGATATTCTGAGAAAAGCGGAGAATTTCGTTTATTAGTGGTTGAAGTACGCCTGGGTCGTAATTTACTCCTGTCAGACAGTTATACCGATACCATAAGAAGTGAAAACTAATGGTGCTTGATAATTATTTTGTGATTTTGTTGTGGGAGAAAACTGATGGTTCTAAATAAAAAATATTTATGGATAGGCATCTTTGTTTCATTATTCCTTTTAAGTTTAAGTGGCAAAGTCTTTGCTGGTACTTCCTGGTCTATTAAGGGTGAGTACTTTGAGGGGTGTACATGTAATCCCGGCTGTCCATGCCTTTTTGGTAGTGAACCCACGCACAATAGAACATGTAAGATAACCGGTGTATTTAATATTCATACAGGGCACTATGGACAGAATATATTAGATGGTCAGACTGTAATCGGGATTACCGATTTGACTGCCGGGCCGGATGAGAATTGGATCGTGTTTTATATTAATGGAGACGGATCTACAAGTGTCAGAAACAAGGTATTATTAGATATCTTTCAACATCATGTCTTTGGTTTTACCAGTGTCCCGTCAGAGAGGACCACTGTAAAGTATCTGCCTGTTCATGTGGAGTCATCTGCGTGGCGTAAGAAGGCAGTGGTAGAAGATAACCTGATTCTGGATGTGGAATTGTTAAAGGGCACGGGAGATCCTGACAAACCGACACAGATTGTTAATAAGAGCTTCCCGGTCTGGGCGGATGAGTTTGATACAACACTTAATATGGGAAAGGCCTCTACGCATAGGTACCAGGATGTTGGCCATAAGTGGAATTATGATGGAAGAAGTGGCTTTTCAACAAACTTTCACTTTGAAGACAATGAATAAGTATGTATGATTTTGATATGAAAAATATAATTATCAATGGTGAGGGTCTGACAGTTTCACAGGTAGAGAGTGTCGTTAGAGGTAAAGTAAAGATATCTCTTGGTAAAGAAGTGAGAAAAAGAGTGAACTCTGCGCAAAGAATTATCCAGAAAGCTATAGATGAAAAAAAGGTGATTTACGGTGTGACAACAGGATTTGGGGCATTGAGTGGGAAGTTAATTTCTAAAGACAACAGAAAACAGTTGCAGAAAAATATTGTTTTAAGCCATTCTGCCGGTGTGGGTAGTTATTTTGATGAAGAGATTGTCCGTGGTGTAATGCTGCTGAGAATAAATGACTGTGCGAAAGGCCATTCATGTATCAGGTTTGAGACACTACAGACATTAGTGGAAATGTTGAATAAAGGGGTACATCCGGTTATTCCTGAAAAGGGTTCTGTAGGGGCGAGTGGCGATTTAGCGCCATTGGCACATCTGGCATTGGTATTAATTGGAGAAGGTAAGGCTGTTTTTGAAGATAAAGTGCTATCTGGCAGAAAAGCGATGAAGAGTGCGGGAATTGAGTTGCGCGAGCTTGAGGCTGGTGAAGGGTTGGCGCTGATTAATGGAACTCAGGTGATGACCGGTATTGGGTCAATTGTGGTTGCAGATGCTGTCAAATTACTGAAAAGCGCAGAGATAGCTGCGGGAATGAGCCTGGAGGTGTTGCGGGGTTCGAATATAGAATTAAACGAGAGAATTCATAATGTAAGGCCGCATAAGGGACAGAGAATCAGCGCAGATAATTTAAGAAGAATAACAGAGAATAGTGATATAATCTCCTCCCACGAGGATTGTTCAAGAGTACAGGATGCGTATTCGATAAGATGTTGCCCACAAGTACACGGCGCTTCCATAGACACTTTGAACTATGTCAAGAATGTAATAGAGACCGAAATGAATTCTGCAACGGGTAATCCGTTGATTTTTCATGATACCAATGTGGTGTATAATAACGGTGGTAATTTTCATGGTCAACCTGTCGCTCTGGCAATGGATTTTCTTGCAATTGCACTATCTGAGATTGCTGACATATCAGAAAGGAGAATAGAGAGACTTGTGAATCCTCTCCTGAGCGGATTACCGGCATTTCTGGTAGATGAACCCGGCCTTAATTCAGGTTTAATGATAGCACAATATACGGCTGCTTCACTGGTTTCAGAGAATAAGGTCCTGGCACACCCTGCCAGCGTTGATTCCATACCTACATCTGCCAATAAAGAGGATCATGTAAGTATGGGCACTATTGCGGCAAGGAAGTGTAGACAGGTGCTTTTCAATACAGAAAATGTAATTGCAATTGAATTGTTGTGTGTTGCCCAGGCTCTTGATCTCTTTACAAATCTCAAAGCCGGCAGCGGAAGCATTTGCGCTTACAGGGAAATAAGAAAACATGTTCCACATCTGAAAGAAGATAGAATTATTTCAGATGATATCAAAATAGTGCATAATCTGGTCAGAGATGGAATTATAGTTTCTTCGGTAGAAAAAAAGACCGGTGCGCTAAGTCTTTAGACTGACAATTTCCTGTCTGTCGTAGGTAATATCATTAAATTAACGGTAGATATCGAGTGCTGTGTATCGTTCCTGTCCCATAAATAGCAGGAGGGATTGATGATCCAGATTTAAGGAGTGACACGGTTGCTGCACTCCTTAAAGAAAAATGTTTCATAATAAACCAAACAATCTTATAATGTATCTTCTATTTTTCTATAAATATGATCCACCTCTCTTGCTGTCAGGGATCCAGAAATTGGAATCCTCTTGACAGACTCTTGGTCTCTTTTGTCCAGGGAAGAGAGGTTTTCCCCCTGTATCTTTGTATTAAATCAGGGATAGAGTAATTATCTTTATTTTTGAAACCGCACTGACAGAACTCATCTTTGGCGGGGTGAAGCCCGTACAATCGGAATAGGCGGGCGGACAAAGACAAGAAGTTGGCAGCTTTAGAAGTTGACTTCTTGAATGAAAGGAGTTGTTAATGAAAGTAATAATAAAAGTCAAAATAGTTTTGGCTCTCTCTGTTTTTTTTGCCTGCATTCATGGCTTTGTTTTGACTGATATTCATGCGCAGCACACAGATGTTTTCAATCTTTACCAGGACAAGGGGCCAAATAATCAAAATAATGATGACACGACAAAAGATGTTAAACCTGGTGCTCCTGAAGCGGAATGGATTGAAGTAGAAAATCATATTAAGTACAAAGTATCAGTTGATAAGAGTAAATACGAGGCAAAGGACCTTACTATGGCCGATATAGAACTGTGGGAAATTGTTGATAAGACACCGTTTGAATGGCATCAGGTCGATTTTTATCTGGAAGGTGATATAGAGGAGGTTCATACGAGGACATTTGGTAAACAGGAATGTATTCGCAAGCGAAAGGGAAGTCTGTTCTGGCTTAAGGATGGAAAGAAATGCGTGTATTGGACACCATGGTCTACATGGGATTGCAGGTCTGGAGAAGAAAAGGAAGGTGCTGTTTATCCCTGATTATTAGGTATGGGCATCAATTTATCTTTTTTCATGATAAAGCTCGTCACGCAATAACCCTTGAAGGGTTGTGTAAGCGATAATTTTGAATATAACTACATTTAAGAGCGATTCTGTTTCACAAATTTTCTTGTTTTAAATGGAAAACCTGATGAAAATCAGGTTTTCCACTCATATTTATTTGTTGGACACTTCATTTGAGCTGTGAAGACTCAGGTAAAATCTCTATCCATCACGGTCTTACGCCTGTCCGCCTTTGCATTCTCAACTGCCTGATCACATAAATTACGAATAGTATCGGACAATGCCGGAGCAACGTTGGCGGAAGTGCTCAGTCCTGATGAAGAACGGATATACTTCTTTAGTTTGGATGTAACTATCAGCACTTCTTTATCACTGTTAGAATCACTCATTTATGTAAACTCCTTTTGTTTGAATTATTTTGTGATTTTAGAAAAATACCATTGCATAACGGTTGGTTTTATACCATTGACTTCTTAATAATAGAACAATTTTTTTTGGACTCACGCGTAGGAAATCTTTGTTATAGGATAGTTGACACTTGTGCCACTCCTGTCTTTCGCCTGTATATGTGTCCACGGCTCACAGCCATCTGTCATTCGTACGAAGTGGAAAGGTAGTGGTTGTCTCTGCTTTGGTCCACCACTTGGATTAATGGCAATATTTATTGTTAAAATCTTTTCGTTGACTGCATGGTCTTCATCCTGTTCTGCTATTACCTCGTCATCAAAGGAATCAACCATCACAATACCATCCACTCTCAGAAATTTTGTTTTTGCTCTTAAATCCCATTCAGCTTTTGTTACCTTGATCTTCATAGTTTCCATATGGTTAGCCATCCCCTTTATTTTATTAAAATAATTTGAATAAATTGCACTTATGGAATTAATAGCGAAACTAAAGATTTGCAATATTAATTGCTTCAAGTACCTTAGCAAATACCTATGGAATTGCAAGTCTAAAACATGTAGTATTCGGTTGTGTATTTGTATACTTCTCTTTTGTCATACCTGAATGTTATAAGTGGAAAATTGACAGGAATGACAACATTGGAGCAAAATAAATTATACAAATATATAACCGGGAACTATTAAGAAAATTGGTGACTTTAATAAATTTCTCTATAAAATAAAGTATTAGCATAAAGTATTAGCGAAACTATAATTCTCATCAGACTGAAATGGAGGAGCGTGAGATGTATGTTACTGGAATTGGGAGAACAAAGTTTGGGACTCTTACAGAGTCCATGCCGGAACTGATTTATCAGGCAATGTATAATGCCATTAATGATAGTCCGATTCCAATTGAAGAGATAGGTGCGGTTTACGTCAGTAATTTCATTGGAGGTCCTTCTGAGAAACAGTTGCATTTGAACTCAGTCGTTTCCAGTCTTCTTCCGGAACTTAGATTGCCGATTATACGTGTTGAAACGGCGTGTGCTTCCGGAAGCAGCGCTCTCTATCAGGGGATAATAGCTTTATCACGATTTGAAAACATTCTGATAGTAGGTGTTGAAAAAATGACTGGTTCCACATCTGCCGAAAGTTCTCAGAACCTTGGAATGGCGGGGGACCGGACAGCTGACCAGATGCAGGGTTTGATTTTTCCAGCGCATTATGCACTGGTTGCCCAACAACACATGAAGAAATACGGCACTACCCATGAAGACCTGGAGTTAGTCGCGTTTAAAAATCACAATAATTCCAGATTAAACCCCTTAGCTCATTTCAATCATAAAGATGTAACTCTCGAAATGATAAAGAACGCCCCTGTGATAGCCTCTCCTTTGAACCTGTTTGACTGTTCGCCTATTTCAGATGGAGCTGCAGCCGTTGTAATTTCAAAAAACAGCAATAGTGACAGGGATGTGAAAGTGACAGGTTCCGCTCTGGCAACAGATCATATCTCTCTGTCGCACCGAAAAGAACATACATCTCTTGAAGCTGCTAAGGTGGCCAGCACTCAGGCATACGAGCTGGCGGGAATTACTCCGAAAGACCTTGATATTGTGGAAGTGCATGACTGTTTCACGATCAATGAGCTTGTCGCTATGGAGGACCTGGGAATATGTAATCCGGGAGAGAGTAAAAATTGGATCCGGGAGGGGAGGACATCGATCAAAGGCGATGTTCCAATAAATACCGACGGAGGCTTAAAGGCAGACGGGCACCCAATAGGGGCAACAGGGCTTGCCCAGGTATTTGAAGTTACAACTCAGTTAAGAGGTGAAGCTGGAGAACGTCAGGTAGATGGGGCTGAGATCGGCCTTACACACAACATCGGCGGTGTTGGTGGAACGGCCGTAGTACATATTCTTGAAAGGAGGGGTTGACAGCATGGTATACGAGTGTGAAGATTGTCATAAACAATGGTACTATAATGTAAAGAAGTGTATCTTCTGCCAGGGGGACGTTACGGAACTGGCACCGGCGAAGAGCACTGTCAGAGGATTTACGAAAATAGAGATCCCCTCACCCGGGCATACAAGAGTTCCTTATTGTGATCTTCTGCTGGAGGACGAATATGGGAATTTTGAAATACGAAAGTCTTTTGCAGATCATGAACTGGGAGATATTCTGGCGGCCGAGCCGAAAGAGGCTAAAAAGGTAGCTAAAGAGAGAACGGTTGGAATAGTAGGTGCGGGGACTATGGGTGGCGGTATCGCTCAGATTTGTGCTCAAACAGGATATCATGTTCTCATGATTGACAGACACATAGAGACGTCAAAGAAAGCTCTGGTAAAAATCGATAAGGCTCTTTCCAAAACAACAAAGGACGAAGTGAAACATGAGATTATGGGTAGGATTAAAGCTACTGCAAATCTGTTTGAAATGGAGCATTCGGATCTTGTCATAGAGGTCTTGACAGAGGATATGGAGCTTAAGAAAGAGGTTTTCAGGGAGCTCGACAATGAGTGTTCCAAAGATACAATCTTTGCGACCAATACATCATCGCTTTCAGTAACTGGGTTATCTGAGGTGCTTGAAGATCCCGGCAGGCTTGTTGGCCTTCATTTCTTCAATCCGGTTCCGAGAATGAAACTTGTTGAGATTATAAAGTCAAAAAACACATCTGATGAAGCAGTAGAATATGCTAAGGAGGTTGCGTTCGAACTGGATAAAACACCGGTGATTACGGGTGATGCGCCTGGTTTCATAGTAAATCGTCTTCTTCTGGTATTTCTGAATGAAGCGATGGATAAATTTGCTGATGGCACTTCAACTGCGGAGGACATTGATAAAGCGGTAACACTGGGACTTAATCATCCTATGGGGCCGTTAGCGTTATCAGACTTAATTGGTCTTGATGTCTGCAAAGCGATTCTGGATGTGTTGTACAAGGGCTACAAAGACCATAAATACAAACCATGTAAAACACTCTGCGAGATGGTTGAAAAAGGCAATCTTGGAAGAAAGACTGGGGTTGGATTTTATAAGTATTGATATAACGCGGGGGCACGCTGTTGTGTCCCCTTTTTTATACTGTTAAGGTTAAATTAATATGATTGAGTCAGCAAAGTATGGGTCGGTTTGGTGCTACCCACCGGTTATTGAACACAAATAAAGGAATTTGGCTGGCAATGCCCACCATGTTTACTTATTACGTCTCTTGAAGGGAAGATAAAACATGAATGATAACAAAAAACTTGTTGAAGAACTTGCGGGTAAAATCAAAACCGGTGAGGTCCAGCCATGGAAGACGGAATCAGTTCTGCTGGAAGAATACAGGGTCAATACTCCGGATCACTTTCAAATTGCGGCACTGAGCAGAAGGAAGTGCATAGAGGAACTGACCGGACAGAAGTTTAACTATCTGGAACTACCTGATAAACCCTATTTGATGCAATGGTGCTGTCCGAATGATAACTCTATCTGGCAACTGGAAGCGAGGGATGCGGATACTACCTGTACTCAGTGTGGATCTGATCTGGCGCCTTATGGGGCTGAATCAGAAAGATATCTGCCTCTGGTCAACAATTATATTGGTGGTAGAGAAGAGTACTACTCATCTGCAGGTCAGATAAAGGTCCGTGGTGATATTGACAAAATTTTTACAAATATTTTAGCTTATGGCCCGGGATTCGGCTCTATTGGAATAAGCGTAGGTTGCTTCCGTATTAATAAACTGGGGGGGGCTGAGGTGAAAATAGGTAAATGGGCTGGAGCTGCGCGTAATTTAGGATATATCTTTGCCAGTGAAGAAGAACGCGATAAGGCGGTTTCAGTTGTAAAGACATCTCTGCCTTCTTTAAGAAAGGAGATGGAGGAAAAATACCTGTCGGAATTCAGAGGAGAAATTTATGAGGTTGAGTTTGTAAGAAGACAGCATCACGGGCAGTATTTTATCTATATCTGTTTTTATACCAGGTTTGAAAATGCTCGTGGACATGGCGATACTTCCAGGGCCGTAGGTTTTGCCAGAGGCCGTTTGGATGATGAATTTAATTCTCAGGGAATTGCATACATACAGAGTCTGATTGCAATGGGTTTTGATGGCGATCTTAAGCCGTCTTCCAGGAACCGGCGTGGACGTTATGTATCCGCGCAGGTTAAAGTATCCATACCTGCTTATGAGAAAATGAGTAAGGCTGGTATTGATAAATTAATGTCATACATGGAAATTGATCGTCAGGGTGTCATGCAGGAACAGGGTTATTTTCTCTATTCCGGAATGGGAGGGGAAATTATCCCGGCACTCTACCGTGGAACAAAAGTCAACCCGCGCCCGTACAATGTCTCCTGTACCGAAAACGTTTACGTTGAGATTAATGGCGATGAACTGATTTTTGGTGTAGAATTGCCTAATCTTGAGGTTGGCGCCACTTCAAACAGAGAAGGACCGATCTGTCCGACTGCCAGGGAAGTTCTCAAGGTTATGGGAATAGGGACGTCTAAGGAGTTTGCGGCGGCAGCAGCCGCGATAACGCTGGCGGGAGAATTCAACTTTACACTACTTCACCTGCGTGGTGAGATGTATGCCGGTAAATAATAAACAGCTACTACATGCTTTTCTTTATTTTATCATCTTCAAAATGTTTTATATAAAAACCGTTACCTCTTGTTAATAAACAGTCCCATTGTTTAACTGCGAACTAAATATTTTATGATTGATAATGATGTGTTTGCGACAACAAAAATTATAACCTATATGTAACAAATGCCATAATGGCAGCAAAAAAAATAATTTATGGCCTTGTTTGTCAATGTGGCAGATTGAACATTACCTGTCAAAATATGTAAGCAGTTTCTATTAAATGGCTTCCGTTGTATTTATTTTGAAAAACCATATAATAAATATTGGCATTTTGTTTGCGTATGTTTACGTAATACGTAAATTATAAAAATGTTAAATATCTTATGATGACACTATTAAAGCGAGATAAGGCGGATTACCGAATTTTAATAACGGATGATGACGACGATTGTCGTATCGGCCTGAACGATATTTTTGAGCCTGAAGGTTATACTACATACCTGGCTAGCTGTGGTAGAGAGGCCGTTGAGATTGCGAAGAATAAAATATTGCATTTGCTGATTTTGGATGTACATATGCCGGATTTCAGTGGGTTTGAGACGTTTGAATTCATTAAGGAGGAAAAGAAGATACAGATTCCCTGTATCTTTGTGTCCGCGGACACCTCTAAAGATTTAAAGTTTGAGGCAATTGAAGCGAATGCTTACACATTGATATCAAAGCCGATAAAAAAAGAGATAATTAAGTACGCTGTAGAACAATCACTTGAAAAGTATTATTGGAAATAGACCGTTAAGTTAATCAAACCTTAGAAAGGAGACAATAAGCAATGAAGACAAAACCGTTAGGAGAAAAGATTTTAGTTAAAAGATTTGATGCTGAAGAGAAGACTGCCGGAGGTATTGTATTGCCTGATGCAGCTAAAGAGAAACCAAAAGAGGGAAAAATTATTGCTCTGGGTGATGGAAAATTGTTGGATAGCGGTGAGAGAGCAACATTTCAGGTTAAAAAAGGTGATAGGGTCGTATTTACTTCTTACGCGGGAACTGAGATTGATATTGATGGTGAAGAGTACCTGTTAATGTCTGAAGATGATATCCTTGCAATCATTGAATAATTGGGAGAACAGAATGGCTGGTAAAAAAGTGCTATGTGGTCATGATGCCGGTATGGCCATAAAAGCGGGAATAAATAAGTTAGCAAATGCTGTCAAAATAACCATGGGCCCAAAAGGCAGGAATGTAATTATTGAAAAGAGCTTTGGTTCTCCGACAATTACGAAAGATGGTGTTACTGTTGCAAATGAAATAGAGCTTGAAGATGCTTATGAAGATATAGGTGCCAAGCTGGTAAAAGAGGTTGCATCTAAAACCAATGATATTGCCGGTGACGGAACAACAACTGCAACGGTCTTATCTGAGGCAATATACACAGAAGGGTTAAAAAGCCTTGTTGCCGGGGCAAATCCGCTTGGCATCAAGCGTGGAATAGAGAAAGCCGTGGAGGCCGTGACCATGGACCTTATTAAGAGGAGTAAAGGTGTTTCCGGAAAAAAGGAAATTGAGCAGGTGGGCACTATTGCGGCTAATAATGACCCGGAGATTGGAAAGCAGATAGCAAATGCCATGGAGCAGGCCGGTAGCGACGGCGTAATAGCTGTTGAAGAGGGCAAAGGTCTTGAAACAACTGTAGATTTAGTTGAAGGAATGCAGTTTGACAAGGGGTATCTTTCTCCATACTTTGTTACAGATACAGAGAAAATGCAGGTTGTTTTTGAGGATCCTTATATCCTTATTCATGAAAAGAAAATCTCTGTAATAAAGGACCTTTTACCCATATTAGAGAAGGTATCGCAGTCGGGAAAACCATTTTTGATTATTGCTGAAGATATCGAGGGTGAAGCGCTTACAACTCTTGTGGTGAACAAGATGCGGGGAACATTGAAATGTGCTGTAGTGAAGGCCCCTGAATTTGGGGATAAGCGAAAGGCAATGTTAGGAGATATTGCGGCGGTAACGGGCGCTGATGCTATATTTGAGGACCTGGGAATTGGATTAGACACTCTTAAGCTGTCTGATCTTGGTGGGGCTAAAAAGGTAGTTATCGATAAAGAGTGCACGATGATTATTGAAGGTAGTGGTTCGAAAAAGGAGATCCAGGGGAGAGTTGAACAGATAAGAAATGAGATTGATAATTCTACTTCTGACTATGATGTAGAGAAGCTGCAGGGGAGACTCGCGAAGCTTGCCGGTGGAATTGCAAAGATAAATGTTGGCGCGGCGACAGAGGCTGAGATGAAGGAAAAAAAGGCGCGGTTAGAGGATGCGATGCATGCAACCAAAGCTGCCGCTCAGGAAGGAATTTTACCTGGCGGAGGCGTTGCTCTGTTAAGGTCGGTGAAAGCATTGGAAAAAGTGGATGCCGGGATTGATGATGATGAAAAAGTCGGAGTTAACATAATACGGAAAGCGCTCGAAGTTCCACTCAGGCAGATTTCCGACAATGCCGGTCTTAATGGAATTTTAGTTGTTCAGAAAGTTAAGGAGATGGAAGGGGATAACGGTTTTGATGTTGTAAGTGAAAAGTATACTGACCTGGTAAAGGCAGGTGTTATAGACCCTACAAAGGTTGTCAGAACCGCACTTCAGAATGCCGCAAGTATTGCGGGGTTATTGCTGACAACCAATGCTATAGTCAGCGACGCTCCTGAGAAGGATAATTAATAAAGTAGACGTTGAATAACATTCAGAGGTTTCATATTATGAAAATGCCATCTTTAATACTAAAGATGGCATTTTTTCTTGATGATTCTTCGACTTCGCTCAGTGTGACGTCATCCCCTGCCTGCCGGCAGGGGAGCGGAGTCGAAGGATTGTCCTGTTGTGAACGTAACCTGGCTTGAAAAATATTTTATCAGTCAATAATAATTAATGCAGAATTGTGTACAGATCGACTACTTTCCGACAGTTCTCCTTTCGGACATATGAAATTGTAGCAGATGACCACATGGAGCGAAAGCTGACGGTGTATTGTAATTGTTCAATGGTACTGTTTTAGCTAGAGTAGAACTCTGGCATCTTACTGTTCAGCAGTAAAACGGTGGAAACGCAAGCTCACCAGTTTTCACTATTTGCGGTAGCGCAACACCAGTGTTCACTTTATGTTATAAAAACAGCAAAAAATAGTGAAAAAAGCAAATAAACAAAATTCTTCAGGCTTCGATAGTAACTACAATGAAATATTAGAGAAATTGCAAAAAAATGTGAAAAAATCAGGAGAGGATAATAGATCAACAATTTACAAAGAGGTATAATGATTCCTTAGTATGTAACAAATCAACATAATAAGGAGAATTTTAAATGCAAAACATTCAGCCAATTTCACTGCTAAACGGCATATTCTTACCAGTAGCAGAAACAGGATTCAGAGATTACTTAAGCGTGTGCGAGGAACTAATAGAACGGGAACCCGAAATATTAGAAATGGTGAATAGCGATTTAAACCAACATGCAAAACAAGAGAAGAAAAGCCGCCTGAAAGATCAGGAATGGAATAACCGACATACAAAAACATTTCCCTGGGTTGTAAACCAGGATGAGATAGTTGCAGAGGAGTTAGAGTTAAAAACAGGCCGCCCTCGGATGTCTGCCTATTTAGTGTTTATGTTTACTATGGTAAGAGGGTATGTAGGTAGTATAAAATCTCAACAGGCAAAAGTGTTTATAAGCGAATCAATAACATTGAGATTACTAATAGAGGGCAAAGGAGTAAAGATGCCTGGCTTTAGCACGATACTGGAACTAGTAAACATAGTAAGTAGTGAAACAATGCAGGCGATATTTGATGCACAAATCCGAATGGTATTAAGAGAAGAGTTAGACGACTTTAAAGAGTTGACGATAGATAGTACAAGCGTAAAAGGGAATACATCATGGCCAACGGATTCAAAGGTATTAACAAGGTTGGTAGGACGGGCCTATAAAAGAATTCAAACGATAAATATATTCACAATAGAAACGAGAAAGAGCACAGAAGTCGAATGGAAATTAAAAGAGATGACCGGTTTATGTAAAAGCATAGATTTAAATGTGGGCAAGAAGAATGCCAAAACGAAGCGCAATAAGGCCTATAAGAGATTGTTAAAGCACGCAAAAAGAGCAAATAAACTATTACGCAAAGAGCTACAAAGGATAGAGAAAGCTGCGGCAGAAGTCGATATAAAACCTACACAAAAGGTACGACTAATTCGAGTAATAGAATTAATAACAGAGGATCTCAATAATTTAGAAAAGGTAATGGATTATTGTCCCAAGAGAGTATTTAAGGAAGAGAAGATAAAATCATCAGATAAAGTGTTAAGTCTCTCAGATGGAGACGCAGCATTTATAAAGAAGGGGGGTCGTGAGCCTAAAATAGGATATAAGCCACAATTAGGGCGTAGTAAAAACGGATTTGTATCAACCTTGGTAGTTCCAAAGGGAAATGCGGCAGACTCAGGTGAATTGAATGGAACGATTGAAGATCATATAATGCGGACAGAAGTAATACCTCAAAAAGTTAGTACGGATGATGGATATGCGAATGCAAAGATACGAACAAAATGGCTATCAGCAGGAGTCGAAATATTTAGTATAGTGGTTCCAAGGGTAAAAACATGATAACAGAAGAGGAGTGGGAGAGTGAGGAGTACAAAGAATCCCGAAATAATCGTTCGGCAGTCGAATCCATGATGTTTACGATAAAACATAATTTTGAATTTGGTGTTGTGATGCGCCGAGGCATAGAGAATGTTAGGGCAGAGTTATTAGAGAAAGTTATCGCATACAATTTCTGTAGAATATTAGAGGTAAAAAAACAGAATAGAAAGCGTGAGTTACAAAAAGTAGCAGCTTAGAAGTATATAGATTTTAGATCTAAAAAAGATAGACAGTACTGGTATGCCTACAGAAGCAATAATCATGCGGAACACACATAAATTTTTAATGAATTATAGTTACTAACGTAAATTCAGACACTTTGGTATATGCCGAAGGCCTATGGCTGTTGACTGTACCCCTTTTCGGCTAAGCTCTAGCTAGAGTAGAACTCTGGCATCTTACTGTTCAGCAGTAGAACGGTGGAACAGTAAAGGATAAAATTATGAAGAAGAAAAATAATAGATCAATGGATAAAAAATATCATAAATACCAGAGTCCGCTTGCCGAAAGATACGTGAGTGAAGAGATGAGTTATAATTTTTCAGATCATTTGAAATATAGCACATGGAGAAAACTCTGGATCGTGTTGGCCGAAACAGAGAAGGCCCTTGGAATTAAAGCAATATCTCGAAAACAGATTGATGAAATGAAAAAATTCCAGGATAATATAAATTTTGATGTAGCCAGAAAGCATGAACTCAGGGTAAAACATGATGTAATGGCACATGTTCACGCTTTTGGTGAACAGTGTCCCGCTGCAAGTCCGATAATCCATTTAGGTGCAACAAGTGCGTTTGTACAGGATAACGCTGATTTAATAATTATGAAAAACGGTATGAATATCCTGTTAAAAAAACTGATTAATATTATCGATGCGTTGGTTGTGTTTGCCAGAGAGTATAAAGGGTTGATTACATTGGGTTATACCCATTACCAACCGGCCCAGCTTACTACCGTTGGAAAAAGGGCGTGTCTGTGGATGCAGGACTTTATTATTGATGTGGAGGATCTGGAAAACCGGATAGATAATTTAAGGTTTAGGGGCGCTAAAGGTACGATAGGGACGCAAAACAGTTTTATGACCCTGTTTAACAGAGATGAAGAAAAGGTAAAACTGCTTGATAAGCAGGTATCAAAAAAGATGGGATTCGACAAAATCCTGCCTGTCGCGGGTCAGGTCTACACTCGTAAACTGGATAGTCAGATTTCAGATGTTTTGTCCGGTATCGCTCAATCGGCACATAAGTTTTCTAATGATCTCAGGCTTTTGCATAATTTGAGAGAAATTGAAGAGCCGTTCGGGAAGAAGCAGATTGGTTCTTCCGCCATGCCGTATAAACGAAACCCTATGCGTTGTGAACGGGTGGCATCTCTTGCCCGCTACATAATCTGTAATGGTTTGAATACAGATTTTACGAGTAGCGTACAGTGGTTTGAAAGAACGCTTGATGATTCTGCGAACCGGCGACTTGTCTTGCCGGAGATGTTTGTCGCGACAGATGCAATGCTGGATATTGTCCTTGGCGTTGTTCGTGATTTAAGTGTCTATCCGAAAGTAATTGAGAAACGAGTTAATGAGGAGTTGCCGTTTTTGGCCTCGGAAAGCATATTGATGGAAGCTGTTAAGGCCGGTGGAAACAGGCAAAAGCTCCATGAAAAGATACGTAAATACTCTATGGAGACTGTTACGCTTATCAAAGAAGAGGGACTGGATAATGATTTCATTGAGCGAGTCAAAAAGGACAAGGATTTTGCGGTGATTAAAGAGAGGTTGGATGACATATTAAAACCGGAAAACTTTACAGGCAGGGCTCCAAAGCAGGTGACTGAGTATATCTCCGGGGTTGTAGCTCCCATACTGAGAAAATTCAAAAAACTGATTGGTGTTAACATAGAGTTCAAAGTGTGAGGACTTTAAAGTTGTAGCCGCGGACTTTAGTCTGTGCAGGCTAAAGCCATGCTGCTACTTAATTCGTTTCTTTTTAAAACCTGACACAATTTAAGAATTCAACTTATGAAAATTATGAGTGATTCGTCAGAAGGATTGGGTTTTATTCTGATAACAGACAGGAAACTCTGTGAAACAAATCTCACGGATATAATAAAACAGGCAATTGAAGGAGGAATCGGGACTGTCCAGTTAAGAGAAAAGGGTCTGAGCACGGTAGCTCTGTATCGGTTGGCAAAAGAGATTCGTGAGATAACAGATAAAAGAAATGTAAAGCTGATAATTAATGACAGGGTTGATATAGCAATTGCTGTTGGAGCGGATGGTGTTCATCTTGGATGGCAATCCATGGAAGCAGGCATAGTACGGAGTATGGTCGGGCAGGATAAATTGATTGGTTTTTCGGCTCATAGCCTTGCTGAAGCCGAGAGGGCCGAAAACAGTGGAGTGGATTACATTACCATTAGCCCTGTTTTTGATACCGCAAATAAAGATTATTACCTAACTCCCTTGGGAGTGGATGAAATAGGGAAGATAATGGAGCAGATAAATATTCCTGTAATTGCGTTGGGGGGTATCAATGAAAACAATGTAAATATAGTGCTTGATAGCGGTGTTGATGGTATTGCCGTAATTTCTGCTATACTGCAGTCTGATAGCCCGGTACAATCCGCAACACGGATTTACAGGAAAATTATAGAGTTTAAATTGAAATAATATTACAATAGGCCAGGTTTACCACCCCATTAATCCCTTAAAATAATTAGATTAATGGGGTGGTAAAAAACTCTATATTTATTTTTTAAAAGTATATTTTTTCAGGAGTGGAGATGCAATTATTTGATAACATTAAATTTGATGATAAAGGCCTGATACCGGCCGTAATAGTAAATGTGGCTGATAACAGAGTATTAACGCTCTGTTTTATGAACCGGGATGCAGTGGACAAGACAATTGAAACAGGTAAAGTACATGTATTTAGACGTTCACAAAACAGATTAATGATTAAAGGAGAAACGTCAGGCCATACACAGTTGGTAGAGGAGGTTTTCTTTGATTGTGAAGGCAAATCCTTAGTTCTTAAAGTTAAGCAGAATGTTGCGGCATGTCATGCCGGTTACATGTCATGTTACTATAGAAAGTACAATAGTAGTACTGACAGTATCGAAATAAACGAAGAGAAAATCTTCGATCCGGAGAAAACCTATAAGACTTAATCAGGTTGTAATAAGAAAATTTACCAATTTCAGATGTTCCTGAAACCCAGTATAAAGGAGTAGAGGTTAATTACTTTTTTTAGTAAAATTTAGTACCTGGTAATAGTCAAAAATTGCTTGCAAAGGGTATTATCACGTGTTATATTTGTTTCTTAATATTGTCTGTCTTTGCTAACTATATTTTTGAAATTAGTGAGGGGAGGAAGCATGACATGAATAAAAATATAGGTCGTTTTGGACTCGTGTTTTTAGCGATAGCAGTATTGTTAGTGCAGGGTTGTGCTGAGATGACTGAGTTGAGGACTGCCAATAGGCGTCAGGCAATTACCGTCCGCGATCAAATGACTGAGCTTGATAAGTTGAGGGCGAAATTAGAAGCTGCCGATAAAGTTAACAGAGCTTATGCAGATCGCGCACAGTCAGATGCGAGAGAGAAGAATAGACTTCGTGCCGAATTGGAAAGACTTGTTAGTTCTATCGGAGAAGGCGCTGCTGTAAGAGATACATCTGAGGGTCCTATGATTCAGCTTCCGGAGACAATTTTATTTGATTCCGGTCTCGCAAAGTTAAAGGCTAAGGGTAAGGTGGCTCTTGAGAAGATTGCCGGCCATCTGAAATCTCACCCGTCAGCCATAGTAAGAGTTGATGGGCATACGGATAATGACCCTATAGTAAAATCAAAATATCTGTGGGAATCGAACCATCATTTATCTGCCGGAAGGGCGTTAAGTGTTTTTCATTATCTTGTAGGAAAAGGGCATCTGGAAGAGAACAGAATACACATAGCCGGCTTTGGCCCAAACAGGCCGATAGCCTCTAATAATAATAAAACCGGTAAGAAACAGAATAGAAGAGTTGAGTTTCTTATTTTATCTCCAAAATCCGGTTAGAGAAACTGAACAGTAATAAATAAATTTTATTTAAATTGAAACACTTCTTACAAAGCTTAAAAGCCTTGCTATAAGTAGAGGAAGATGTTGTGGAAGAAAAAGTAAGGCCGTATGTCAAAAGAAGCAAAACTACAAGAAAAAAAGGCAAAAACTAGTAATAGCAAGATTTGGGATATACTCTGTTCTGTCAGGCTTGCTGTTATAATAATCATCATAATGGCCGTTGCATGTATTTTGGGAACGGTCATTCTCCAACAGAAATCTCCTGAAGAATATGTAGGCAGGTACGGAGCAGGTCTTGCTAAATTCTACTCTGCAATCCAGTTTACCGATATATTTCACTCCTATTGGTTCTCGTTCCTTCTGGTGTTATTGTGTGTAAATTTAGGTTGCTGTACTATTAAGAGGTGGCGCAATACGCTACTCATGATCGGTTTCCTGGTTACACATATCAGTATAATCATGATCCTGATAGGCTGTGTTGTGGACCTTCTTACAGGTGTAAAAGGTGGTGTTAATGTTTATGAGGGGCGATCGGTAGACTACTATCTGAATCGGGCTGACTATCAGAAGGTACCGCTAGGTTTTCAGGTGTTTTGTGATGATTTTATCATAGAGAAGCATCCTCCCAAATATAAGCTGATCACTTACGTTAAAGACAAAGATAAGCAAAAAGCGGTTCCTGCAAAAGTTGGTAAGAGGATTAGCGTCCCCGGCTCTAATTATGCGGTTACCGTTAAAGATTTTATATCTGATGCGGAAATTCAACATGAGCCGATAAACCTGTCCGATAAACCTGATAATCCGGCTTTATATATTCAGCTTGCAGAGAATGATCAAGTTACTGCAGAAGGTTGGCTTCTTGCTAAAGACCGGAATTGGTATAATGATACAAGGCGTAATCTGAAAATAGACTATGTCTGGGCTGACACAGATAAGGAGCATGAGAAACTTGCGAATGCTGCGAGTAAGAGCACTAAACCGACGCTGGAGATCAGGATTGAAGGGAAAAATATTGTAAAAAGTATGCCGGTTGTAGTAGGGGGAAAAATTCAGATAGAAGGTGCTGAATATGTAATTGAGATAAAAGAGTTTGTGTTGGACTACTCCAAGAGATTAGTGCCATTAAGTGAGCAGGAACCAAATAACCCCGCTGTAATGGTAGAAATCAGTGGTCCCGACGGAAAAGACTCTCGCTGGTCGTTTGCGAAGTATCCGGATTATCAGGATAAGTCTCATCAAATAATCTATAAGGATGTTAAACTTTCCTGTACTGTGCCTGAGAACTTTTCAGACTCAAAGCATAGAATCAGAATTGTCCAGAATAAAAGTGGAAAAAAGACAATTACCTATATTAAGGATGAAAAGGTAATTAGTACCAATGAATGGGAACTTGACAAAAGTTATGATATTGTTGATTCAGAGTTGAGCATCAGGATTGCAAAGTTTTTCCCATCACATAGTTTAAAAAAGATGGTTGTTAAAAGGGTTGGCGGACATGAGGGCCATAACCATGGTCCTGGTGAACATGTCGGAAACCCTGCTGTTTTAATAGAGATGGAAGGGCCGAGAGGGAAGGTTGCTGAGTGGGTCTTTGCACATACTCCTCCACATTGGTATCCCGATAACAACTTTGCTGTATTGTATGAAAAATCCGGTATGGAGGTTAAAGATTATAAAAGTATACTGAGAGTTGTGGAAAACGGCCAAACTATGGTGACAAAGACTATTGAAGTCAACAACCCTCTGAAGTATAAAGGTTTTGTTTTCTACCAGTCCAGTTATGACCCGGAGGGGGAGAGATACACTGGCCTTCAGGTTACAAAAAACCCAGGTATTATAGTGGTGTATGCCGGATTTATTCTTTTGTGTCTGGGGATAGTATTTATCTTCTATATAAAGCCTTTCCTGAGAAGGAAATTGAATAAAGGGAAAAAGATAGAAGAGTATTATTCTGAAGAAGAGATGTTAGCGGAACATATTGAGTAAACCCTGATTTTATAAATTTATATTATACTAATTATAATTTTATTTCATATTCCCTGTTAAAAGATTTTTTGTTGGTGGGTGAAAATCATAAAATATGATTTCGTAGAAAATAGTGTTGAATTGTTAATTTTTTAATATATGATTAATAAATAATGATTATTGTTTAGTAAAATATAGAAGAGAGGTTTATTATGCTGAGTTTAACATTCTATGTGTATATTGCAGCTATAGTTGCTTATATCGTCAGGGAAGTCTGGAGAGCGAAAACTATACGTTGGATCGCTTTTGGCATTTTTGCCAGTGGTTTTATATTAAATACAATTGTAGTCCTGAACAGATGGGCCGAAGCAAATCATGCCCCAATGTCTGATAAATATGAATCATTTGTTTTTTTTGCATGGAGTATAGCGCTTGTTTATCTGATATTTGAACTTGTTACTATCTTTATTGTCAAAGTCCATGAATCCCGTATTGGGATTATTGGTGCATTGCAAGGTGTTCTGGCGGCATGGATGATCTGCTCTGCGCTTGGTATTGATAATTCAATAAAGGAGTTACCCCCTGCTCTGCAAAGTAACTGGCTGGTCACTCATGTAATATGTTATTTCCTCTCTTATTCAGCGTTGAGTATGTCTTTCTCAGCTGCGATAGTTCATTTAATACGTAAAGCTTTTGTTTCTGACAAACCAAAAGAAGCTGATGCAGGAAGCCATATAAAGAAAGACTATAGTTTTGACAAACTCGCCTATATTGCAGTTTCTATAGGATTTCCTTTTTTAACTATAGGATTGATTACCGGTTCGATCTGGGCAAAAGGGGCATGGGGTACATATTGGGGATGGGACCCTAAAGAGATCTGGTCTCTCATCAGCTGGCTTGTTTATCTTACTTATATGCATCTACCATTGATGTTGCCTAAAACAAGTATTAAGAAATCATTCAGACCTATATTGCTTTCAATTATCCTCCTGATCGCCTTTCCAATAGTTCTGTTTACCTTTATGGGGCTACATAAGCTTCCAAGTTCTGCGGATAGTGACCACATATATGCGGAATAAAACTTAAATTACTAATGCATGTTTTAGTAAAAATTCTATCAGATCCTTCAGTTGCATACTTAGATGTGCTGAAGGGTCTGAATTAAATATCTCCTCTTATTTCACTCCTTCTACACAGATAAACGGTTTGTTAAAATTGTAAAAATTATATTTACAATTTGTGAGAAATAACTATATTCTAGGTTTTAGCTGTGCAAGTTCCGAAAAAATATCGTATATCTTTCAATGTTGATCGTACTTTCAACCTCTGTAAGACAGACCTACTGTCAGACATACAAAATAGTAGCAATTCTACTGCGACCATATGGAGTAAATTAATGGAAATTACCAGGTTGCATATCGTTATCGAAGGAATAGTTCAGGGTGTCTTCTTCAGGGCCAGTACAAAAGGAGAGTCTGAGAAGCTGGGTCTTACCGGTTGGGTAAAAAATTGTCCAGACGGAAGAGTCGAAGCCGTTTTTGAAGGAGATATTGATAAGATTGACAGGATAATAGAGTGGTGTAAGAATGGGCCTCCGGGAGCAGTGGTCAGAAATGTGGAAACGGTCTGGGAACAGGCAACCGGTCAGTATGATACATTTTCTATAAGGTATTAAAATACTTCGTGTAATTAGTGAAATTCGTGTACCTTCATGATTAACATAAATGCTGTTAAAGACGGAATCGTTGTATCAGTAAAGGTACAGCCAAACGCAAGTAAGGAGAGAGTTGTAGGGGAGTATGCTGATCAGATAAAAATTGCTGTTACTGTTGCACCAGAGAAGGGAAAGGCGAATAAAGCGGTAGTTAAAGTACTTTCACAGTGGCTTGGTATAAAAAACTCAGATATACAGATAATTTCAGGTGAAACATCAAGAGATAAAAAAGTATTTATAAGAAATATTAATGAAGAGGATTTTAGCAGGATTAAAATATGAGTTATAAAGATACGATAAATTTACCAAAAACAAAGTTTTCCATGAAAGGGAACCTTGTTCAAAGAGAGCCTGAATTCCTGAAAAAATGGGAAAAAGAGGGCCTCTACGCACAAATTCGGAAAGCTAAAGAGGGTGCGGACAAATTTATTTTACATGATGGACCACCGTATCCTACTGGTGATCTTCACATTGGGACCGGATTAAACAAGATATTAAAAGATATAATTACCAGATTCTATACAATGAAAGGTTATGACACTCCCTATATACCCGGCTGGGACTGTCATGGCTTACCAATTGAACACAGAGTGTTACAGGAACTGGGAACAAAAGCGAAAGGTATGGAAAAACTTGAGATTCGCAAAAAATGCAAGAAATATGCTGAAAAATTTGTGAAAGTACAAATGAATCAGTTTAAGGCACTGGGAGTTTCCGGTGATTGGGACTCCGCATACCTGACATTTACTCCTCAATATGAAGCGGGAATCATTGAAGTGTTTGGCAGGCTGGTGGAGAAAGGATACGTTTATAGGAGCCTGAAACCCATTCACTGGTGTATGCGCTGTGAGACTGCTCTTGCCGAGGCAGAGTTGGAATATCAGGACCAGACCAGTCCTTCAATCTACGTTAACTTTAAATTAATAGAAGTGCCCAAAAATCTTTTTCCGGGAATGGGGGGAGAAGATATTCATATGTTGATATGGACTACTACTCCATGGACATTACCGGCAAACCTGGCTATCGCGGTACATCCGGAATGTCAATACACAGCAATACGATACATAAATCCGAAAACACAAAAAAGACAGGTTTCAATACTGGCAGAAGACCTGGTGAACTCCGTCATGAAACTGAGAGAAATAGAGGGATATGAGAGACTGGGTTGTGTCAAAGGCAGCGCGCTGGAAGGCTTGAAATATCAACATAAGATTATGAAGCGGGAAGGGTCTGTTGTTCTCGCGAATTACGTAACTCTTACTGATGGTACCGGTTGTGTGCATACCGCTCCCGGACACGGTCAGGACGATTACCAGACGGGTTTGAAATATAACCTGCCGATAGTAAGTCCTGTTGACGCAACTGGCGTTTTTACGCAAGAAGCCGGAGATTTTGTAGGGCTGAATATATATGACGCTAACAAATCAATCACTGAAAAACTTGATGAATTGGGTCTTCTGTTCCATATGGATAAGATCGGTCACTCATATCCTCACTGCTGGCGTTGCAGGAAACCGGTAATTTTCAGGGCAACAGAACAGTGGTTTGTGGGTATTGACCATCATGACCTCAGAACAAACGCTTTGGATCAGATAAAGAATTCAAATTGGATTCCGTCATGGGGTGAGGTTCGACTCTCAAATATGATAAAAGACCGCCCGGATTGGTGTATATCTCGTCAACGTTCCTGGGGGGTGCCGATACCGGCTTTCTATTGTACTCATTGTGAAGAGACACTTTTAGACGTGAATGTTGTTAATCATGTTCGTGACATGTTTCTTCAACATGGCGCGGATAGCTGGTTTTACAAAGAGACGAATGAGTTTCTGCCGGAAGGTACAAAGTGTCAGAAATGTGGTTCTACCAATTTTGAAAAAGAGAACGACATATTTGATGTTTGGTTCGAGTCCGGTTCCAGTCATCACTCTGTGTTGAACAAACGTGACGCATTATCCTTCCCGGCTGACATCTATCTTGAGGGAAGTGATCAGCATCGCGGATGGTTTCAACTCTCACTACTTCTTTCTGTTGCCGCGTGGGGGACTGCTCCATTCAAAACGGTACTGACTCACGGTTTTGTAGTGGACGAACACGGTAAGAAGATGTCTAAATCGCTGGGGAACTTTGTATCGGTGGGAGATGCCTTGAAACAACTGGGTGGCGATATTGTAAGGCTGTGGACTGCTTCGATGGAGTACCGGAATGAAATGCACGCTTCACCTGAAATAATTTTAAAAACTTCAGATCCCTACAGGCGGATCAGAAATACTTTCAGATATATTCTGGGCAACTTATCCGATTTTGATCCTGAAAATGATTCGGTAGAGTACGCGCAAATGCCGGAGATTGACCGTTGGGCGCTGCACAAGACTGATGAACTCATTACCTCTGTGACGTCCGCGTATGAGTCTTTCCAGTTCCACCGCGTCTATCACAATATCCTCAACTTTTGTGTGGTAGAGATGAGTTCATTCTATTTTGATATTATGAAGGACCGGCTATATACTTTTTCAAAGAGTTCTGTTGAAAGGCGTGCAACACAGACTGTTCTTCATAAGATAAATTCAGTGTTAGTTAGGCTTATTGCTCCAATTCTTGTGTATACTTCCGAAGAGGTGTGGATGGAGATCAATCCGGGTGGCAGTAGTGTTCACCTGTCAGAATGGCCTGTTGCTGTTGAGCAACACAAAGATATAACCCTTAACGATAAATGGGAAAAGATTATCAAGATCAAAACAGATGTAGCAAGAGAACTTGAAAAAATGAGAGTGGCCAGGCAGATCGGCAGTTCCCTTGAGGCTGCGGTTGATCTTTATTCTGAAGATTCCGGATTACTTAATTTGTTAAAAGAATACGAGCATGATTTTGCAATGATCTTTATCGTTTCAGAAGTAAATATAAGCAATTCACCCCTTGACTCTGGAAATAATGGAGAAATATTTGATACACTCTCTATTAAAACACGGGTTTCAGATAGCGGTAAATGTGACAGATGCTGGAACTTCCGCAAAGAAGTTGGCAAGATAGAAAAATACCCGACACTGTGTAATCGATGTGCAGAGGTTATTGCAGAAGTTGAGGTTAAAAAATAATCAATTAACAGTCTCTGTAGTGGTTTATTTATCAAAATAATGTTTGTCAACGCCAGATTGGACCCACACATCTAATTTGTGAATCTGTATGAAGAGTTGCGTGTGGTATTACATTTTTCATATTGCTAAAATGTACTTATAAACCGATTCAGGTTTAAGCGTAAGCCCTCGATAATCGCATATCTGGTTAACTCAGATTTTCCTCTGAAGAGTATTGTTGTCATTATATGATTACAAGTCAGATCAGTAGTAACCAGTTAGGTTTTTGTATATTACAAATTAATGCTATAGAGCTGTCATTCCCGCATGCTTTAAGCGGAAATCCAGATTGAACGAACCACCTGGATACCCGATAAAGGAATTCGGGTATGACAAAAGCGGTATCTGCAAAAACCTAAGCAGATGTACTTCAGCCAGATAGAAATCTATCTTCACTATTATGATCTAATTTGAATCTTTCTTGATTTTTTTCTGCAATAATACTCATATCATGTTCCTGAGAAGTAACAAACGATTTAAAAATGGCAAGAGCCATCGGTAATGGAAACGTAAGACTCAATGATCTGCAAATAAGAAACTCTCGTCAATGGGGAGCTTGTTGGTTATTTTGTGAACTCTGGAATTTATTAGAACTGGATCAATTCTCTCCAATAGAGCAAGACATCTCTTCATCAACTCAAGATTACAGATTATTATATTGATGCCCGTTTCACCTGCTTCAATTCTCACGTTTGGCGCATCTACGGTTGAATGAAGTAGCAATTTTACCTTCTATCGCAAACTACGTAAAACTGGATTCAGTAAACGCAGCCCAAACATAAATCGACCAACAATATATAATGGGGAAAAAATATATGCCAAAATTCGATTTAACAACATATTTCTTGCATAAGAAAATGCAACTGGAACAATAAAATCTCGATTCCAACCGCGTAGCACCAAAGCTATAAACACGATAATATACAGAAAAATAAACCCAATAAATAACTCAATCATACTCATGCCAAACACTCCATTAATCTTTAACTTAACCAAGTAAGACGCGCTAACTCTATCCGCATATTGCTACAAACAATAGAAGAGAAATAACCTATATGACGAGCTAGTTCCCTCGTGGTACTTTCGTTTGCAACATCCAGAACACTATCAGGTGTGGGGTGTGTCCAGTCATAATCTGCAATTACATGAACGCCTATTTCGTGAGCAATGGTATTGGCCATAGCAGCATCAGCATCGCCACCTGTTACGTTCGCAGCATCTGATTGGACACTACTAACATTAATGTTGCTCTCATAACCAGCACTTTGTCCGTTCACACCATTTGCTTTTAGTTTGTTATTAAGATTAATATGCCACTCCGTTAGAGACTGTTTTCTTCCAGTATCTTTGTCTGGTACTGTACCTGCTACCCATGTAAAAAATACTTGGTCATTCTGTAATGTTTCAAAACAAGTAGCAAAAATCTGTTCTACCAAATCTCTAACTCGACTGTTAAATGCAGGATCATTGGCATAATGGATAACAATATTAATTGAAGTCATTTTTTTACCATATTCGTTGCAATAAAATTAGTTGGACGAAGCCGCTATCGCGGAGAACAAAATCGGAAATTTATTATATAATGTAACCTCACACCCTCAACGGGAGGGTGAATCTATTAACAAATAGGAGGTTACAGGTCTATGAAAACATTATCTCAATCCGATTTCAACAAAAATTACCAAACGCATCTAAAGCACCTACGCTTGAAAGGACTCCGGCCAAAAACAATCGAGGCTTATTCACGTGCCATCCGACGGATCGGTGATTATTTTGACAATCAGATACACGATCTATCTGAACAGCAACTACTTGACTATTTTTCCAATCTCCTCAATACCCATTCATGGAGCGCAGTCAAATTAGACCTCTACGGACTAAAGTTTTTCTACACTCATGTGCTTCATAAGCGTTGGGAGCAAGTAAATCTTATTAAACCACCCAAAACGCAACGTTTGCCCGATATTGTCACCATTAATGAAGCCCACCAACTTTTCCAGGTGACGAGAAAACTCAGTTACCGGGCCTTCTACTTTGTTCTTTACAGTCTTGGTCTCCGCCTGGGTGAAGGACTACGTCTTGAGGTTAGCGATGTCGATTCTCAGCGAATGCGGGTGCATATCCGCGATAGCAAAGGCAATAAAGACCGTTTCGTACCCCTGCCAAAGGTAACCCTGAATCTCTTACGCCGTTTTTGGCTTGTTCATCGCAATCCTGTCTTTCTATTTCCAGGCCGTCATGGTGGCTTGAAATCAGCCCACCTGGCAAAAACACCTCTGAATAGAAATGGCGTTCAGGCCACTCTGCGTAAGGTAGCCCGGGAGTGTGGAATTAAAAAAAAATTACACCACACAGTCTGCGACACAGCTACGCAACCCATCTGATTGAGGCGGGTGTTGATCTGCTTGAAGTACAAAAAATCCTCGGCCACCACAGTATTTTAACCACTGCCAAATATACCCACCTGACCTCTCATACAAATCGTAATGCCTTGCAATTAATTAATGATTTGATGAATGGTTTTTCCATAGAATGGGGGAATGTTATATGATATCTCTCTCCTCTATAATTGAGACCTTCATTGCTGACTTTATCACTCTTTATCATGGTTCGATCCTGCCAAGTCAATTCAAAGCCCTGGCAGCCATGAAGGATTGTCGCACTACGCAAAGCCGCGTCATGCTGGTCCAATGTAATGACTGTGAAAAACAGGTTTTTGTACCGCACTCCTGCGGTAACCGCAATTGTCCTCATTGTCAGAGTCATGAGTGTCAGCAGTGGTTGGAGCGTCAACTGAAAAAAGAAGTGCCTGCTGACTATTTTATGCTCACCTTTACTATACCCAAAGAGCTTCGATCATTAGCATGGCAGCATCAACGCTTGCTTTACTCGATAATGATACAGTGTTGTTGGGAAACCGTAAAAACCTTTGTCCAAAATGACAGCGTATTACAAGGAAACGCTGGAGCCATCACTGTTTTGCACACCCACTCTCGCTCTCTCGATTACCACCCGCATATCCATCTGGTAATGCCAGCCGGGGCCATCAATCAGAAGAAAAAGCTTTGGAGCTTCAAAAAAAGCGAAGGAAAGACGCGGTACCTTTTCAATCACAAAGCGCTGGCTAAAGTGTTTCGAGCAAAAATGCTCGATGCCGTGAACAAAGCGGCTCTTACGCTTCCAGTTAATTATCCCAAAACATGGGTCGTCGATTGCAAATTTGTCGGCAACGGTGAAAAGGCACTGGTCTATCTTGGTCGTTATCTCTACAAAGGGGTCATTCAAGAGAAAGATATTATTACGTGCAAAGATGGTCAGGTGACCTTTCGTTACCAGGATAGTAAGAGCAAAAAAATGCTCACAAGAACACTTCCCGGCCCGCAGTTTCTCAGGTTGATTCTCCAGCATGTTCTACCCAAAGGTTTCAGGCGAACACGGAACTTTGGTTTCCTCCACCCTAATAGCAAACGCTTGATTGCATTGCTTCAGTACCTTACCGGTATCAACCCGAATAAGTCGTCAGCCTGGTTCAGAGAGCGTCCAAAGCTTACGTGCAAATGCTGTGGAGGAATAATGAAGATCATAAAAACGATGATACCTCCATCACACAAATCCAGGTCTTTCCCCTACAAGTTAACAAAAGAGGAGGCTGTTCTGGTTATGTAATCGAATCCGCTATGCATCTAAGATTTGCAAAAACGGCATTATCGGGTCGAGATGGCCCCCGTTTGCCCAAATTTGAGGTAAAATGGCCGAAAAACCATGTTCTGTAGCTCCTAAAGCATGACGACAGCAATTGAAAAATCCACTTCTTTGGCTTCATAGCTTCTGCGGTAAAAAAGAGAAGCAATCTTCATAAGATATTTTCTTATACAATGTTTAGCACCCAAACAACGGGCTTGTCCAACAAACGGTTCAGATTGTGGTTCGTCCCTCACACAATCTAACCTTATTCGTTGTGCATCGATACGTTTCATTGGACATAATGCCGGAGTTGAGGAGTAATCTCTAAGATGTTGTCTGTTCAAACGACTTGTTCGCCCCGTCTGAGGCGGCAAGAACACAGCGCTTCAACTCCAGCATTCGTTCTGCCGAAGGCGGGGCGAACAAGTAGATAAACAGTTTCTGGATAACGCGATTATTGCAATGATATCCAAATAAACCTGTATTAATATAAGAAAGTACAACATAAACGCCCTTATCAGATGGTAACAATCACGGTATAATACAAAAAATAAAAATGATAAGCCATGATAAAATTCACGATCCTGATCGAAAAGCATTGTAATTCCATTTATAACGTTCTTGTTCATATCAAAATAAGTAATTTAAAAGCTCTTTATTATTGAGTTCAGATTGCCACTTTTGGTGCCTTTTCACAGGTTCTATACTCACCCGGTATGGAAACGACAAAAACCTATTTGTCTCTATTGGCCCTATTTTATCATTAAACATCACGCCTTGCTCTGGAACAACAAGCTACTGCCAAGTCGACAAGGGCTCGTTGGCTGAACGTTTTTAAAACACTCACCGCTTATCGGTTAATAGACCCTGGGAGTGAGTGGCGTTTACATAGATTATGGTATGAACAAAGCGCTATGGGAGATTTGTTAGGAGAAGACTTTGGTTTGGCCCAAAAGGACAAACTATATCGTTGTCTTGATAAACTTATTGAACATAAAGAAGAGCTATTCTCATTTCTCCGAGAGAGATGGCAAAACCTGTTCAATGCTGAATTTGCTGTTTTACTTTATGATTTTACCAGTACCTACTGTGAATGCGATCCACCTGATGAAGGGATACGGAAATTTGGTCATAGCAGAGATAAGAGATCGGATTGTGTTCAGGTTGTAATAGCGCTTATTGTGACGCCAGAGGGGTTTTCTCTGGCGTATGAAGTAATGCCTGGCAATACGAAGGACTCTTACACGCTTGAAGGCTAATGTGAAGTATTAAGATTGCAATTTGTAGTGTAGACTTTATAAATAATACAAGATACTTCTATTGCTAAAACTCTAAATAAAGTTTTTATTCTGGACATCATTTTAGATTGCTTTTAGAATTTACATCTTATAATTTATTCAGTATTAACTTAATTTTGAGTGTACATATATTTGAACGACTCTGCGGCAAAAAAGGTGTTATTTATAAAGGCAATCGAGGAGGGCGATCCGGCAGGAGAAGTTTTGTCAAAGGCAGATCGTTTAGTCGCGACACAGAAGACACAATCTATATTACAGAGGGTATCTGATAAACAGCTTAACAACAGAATCTCCAAACAGAGCAAGGAAGCCTTTTTAACAAAACGAGCGGAACTGCTTTTTCAAATAGTGGGGGTTGTTTACCCTAAAGCAAGAACAGACATTAACAGAATACAATGGAGTGGCTGGTTTACCGTGTTGCTGTTAATTCTGTTATCTGTTTCAGGATTTATAGCGAATGAATTTGAATCAGGAAAAAGGTTGAATTTATTGGCTTTTCCGGTTATTGGAATGCTTGGTTGGAATTTGTTTGTTTATAGTTTAAAGGTTTTTACACAAGTTTTTTTCATTTTTAGAAAGAGGTACAGTGGCACAAATCAAGGGTTCTTTTTGATTTTGATTTCAAATATATCTATACGACTACTAAAAAAAAAATGTACACACTCTTCTGACAAAACTTTAGTATATAATAGATGTTTCCGGAACTATTATATTGAATGGTTAAAACTCTCATCATCAATTTACCGAATCCATGTTTCAAGAGTATTTCATCTGTGCGCGATACTCTTTGCCTTAGGTATTATTGGTGGTATGTATTTAAGGGGATTGACTACAGAATATTACGCTGGATGGGAGAGCACATTCTTAGAGACGGAAACTGTACACAATTTTTTGAGTATAGCTCTCATGCCGGCTGCCATTATTACAGAGCAGCAATTTCCAACATTGGAGCGGGTAGCGTCCATTCGATGGGGAAACGGTGGCTTAGGAGAAAACGCTACTGACTGGATTCATCTTTTTGCTAAGACAATTTTTCTTTTTATTATTGTTCCTCGATGTTTTTTATCTGTTATCGCTTTTATCCGTGAAAGACATTTGCGAACTCACTTTCCAATTCAATATGATAAAGACTCTTATTTTACAAAGCTGTTTATTAGTAAACCGGGTCAAAGGGAGCTTATGCATATTATTCCATATTCAATTGAACTTACAGATCAACAAAAGGATGTTTTGCGTTCCTTGTTTGCTCAAGTGCTTGGTTGGAAAGCACAAGTTGAATTTCATAGAACTATATCCTATGGAAGAGAGGACCAGTTTTGCAGAGAATTTACATTCTCAGCAAAAGATCCTGTCGAGTCCTTAGCTATATTGTTCTCTTTATCCTCTACTCCTGAAACCGAAATTCACAATGCATTTATCAGTACATTGTTTAAAATGGTGACAGATAACAATATGGTTGTACAAATTTTGATTGTAGTGGATGAATCTGATTTCAAAACCAGGTTTTCTCGACAGAAAGGCGCCGAAGAGAAGCTCGAATCACGTAGGGAATTGTGGAGGCGAACAATTACCAGCAAAAACGTTAAACCTGTTTTTGTCAATCTTCATAACCCTGATACTAACGAATGGCAGAACGCAATCAACCTGACATAATTACTTTAAAGGAATTAATGGATGAGCTTAAATGATTCTAAACAAACAATCACACTAAGCCTGATTTCTCATACTAATGTGGGTAAGACCACTTTGGCGCGAACACTACTGAAAAAAGATATTGGAGTTATCCGTGATGATGCTCATGTAACAGACACTAGTGAAGCTTATATCATGCTGGAGACGAACAACGGATTTGTTTTGCGATTGTGGGACACACCTGGCTTTGGTAATTCTGCAAAATTACTGAAACGTCTTCAGAATATTCCCAGGCCTACAGGTTGGTTTGTAAATGAAGTTTGGGACCGAATTGACGATCGTGCAAACTGGTGTAATCAACAAGCTTTACGAAATGTTCGAGAGGATGCGGATGTTGTTCTATATCTTGTCAACGCTGCTGAAAATCCTATAGAAGCGGGATATGTAGATTGTGAAATGCAGATATTGGATTGGCTTAGCAAACCGGTCATCGTTCTCCTGAATCAGACTGGTCCTCCCCGTGAAGCTGTTGTTGAGGCTGGTGAAGAAAAGCTATGGGAAGACCACCTCCAACGATTTGAAGTCGTGAAATACGTAATGAGTCTGGATGCCTTTGCACGTTGCCGGATACAGGAAAATATACTCATGAAGACGATTGAAGGTGTTCTTCCTTTTGCCAAACGGAACTCATTTGATGAAATCTGGAAAGCCTGGGCAATTAATAATAACTCTGTTTTTGAAAGATCAATGGATTCCCTTGCAGGACAAATTACAGCCGCATGCTGTGACCGGGAACATATTACCCAGAAATCAATATGGGAATTAGCTCAATATAAGGTGCCCATACCCGGAATGTCTTCAGATATAAAAAAAGAGAAGGAAGATGCCATGAAAAAACTGGCCGATAGGTTAGAGGGAGAAGTAAAAAGTTCACTGGATGAACTTATTCAATTGCATCAACTGAAAGGTAATGCGGCTGCAGAGATTTTAAAAAGACTCTCGAGTGATTATTTATCAAATAAACCTGTTAATGAGGGAGTCTCCGCTATTGTAGGTGGTTTTTTTACCGGTGCGATAAGTGGTGTGGGTGCTGATTTTCTGGCTGGAGGTTTAACATTTGGAGGAGGGGCTGTGGTGGGAGGAATTCTAGGTGCTGTAGGGGCCGCTGGTCTGACCAGGGGTTACAACTATTTCCGTGGCGATAACAACTCTTTTATCCGATGGTCACTGCCGTTATATCAGGAATTATTCAGTTCAGCACTACTCCGCTATCTTGCTGTCGCCCATTTTGGAAGAGGCAGAGGTGAATACACTGAAAGTGAATATCCAGAATTTTGGAAGTCGTCGGTCCTGCAAATTGTTCATGAGCGGCAAAAAGAGATTAAAGCCCTGTGGCAGGCTGGTAAACGTGAAACAAATACGTCTCGATTAACAGTACAAACGAAAAAGCTTCTCACCGATATGGTGCAGCAGTTGTTAAAAGAGTTTTATTCAGAAGCATATCACATTGATCCAACTTTTAAGTGATACAATTGATTAATGGGAATGCAATTTATTGATGGTAAAAACGAGTCAACTCTATGTCAATAGAATAAATTGTCGTATTGAAAACCTTACATTCTCTTTTCTGGATTAGCGCAAATTATTCGCAATAATTGTCCTTTTTCCTTATTGCTTTGCGCTATAATTTCGTATAATCTTTTTTTTATTAAAAGTTTAATTGTATCATATCAGTTCTTTGGTAATAGTTTTTTTAGTTTGTTGTGGTAATACATTATTGGTGAAAGTCTTATAGCGTTTTGCCTTTCCTTGGATAAGATCAGGGTCAACTAATGGTATGAATATTGCGAGCTATCTCTCTACGTATTTATTTGTGTTTTACTTTTGTATATTTATATAAGGAGGAGTATAATGTTCTGTTCATTTTCTAATTTTATCAAAGGTGTTTCACGTGTCTCTGGTATGTGCCTGGTACTGCCTTTCTTGCTTGCTGCTATTATCTGTTTTTCTATGGTAGCAAGTGCTGCTGAAAAGCTGATAGTTGGTGATGAGAAGGTAGCTGCGGATTTCCATAAGTTGCATGAGAAGGGCGAAATAGAGAGGGAATATCATATCTATGTTACTGACGGATACATAGAGATGGCTGACGGAGAGTATATCTACCAATGGGGTTTTACTCACGCACCGAACTGGGAGAATGTTGGAGAGATTAAAACAGTTGAGGAGAGAGACGCAAAACTACTTCCAATTAAGGTCCCTGGTGATGAAATGCGTTTTCATTCCGGTAGGAACTATATTGTGGTCTTGCATAATGCAGGTTGGTATGAAGCAGAAGAGCACTCAGGTATTTCACACGTAGCACATACCATTCACTGGCACGGACTTGATTTAATACCGGCAGTTGATGGTATTCCTAATATTCCATACCCATCTGTTTTCCCTCATGAAACATTCAGATATTTTTTGTCAATTCCTGATGATATAGAAGGTTCATATATGGGGCATTGTCACGTCGATTCAACCAACCATATTATGGCAGGTCTTTTTTTTCCTGTTGTCATCGAAAAGGAGAAAAACGAAATTTATGGTTATAAGTATGACAGGGAGTACACCCTGTTCTTTTCTGAGGTAGATAGTGAATATATGGAAATGTTGAGAGACAAAGGAACTATAAATGATTGTTTGAGTTGGAAATCTAATTACTTTACCCTGAATGGCAGAATTTTTACTGATAAGCTGGATAACCCTTTGTCTACAATTAATGACCCGAAAACAAGACTGGTTGCATACGATGGAGAGACTGTATTGGTAAGATTAATGGCAATCGGATATGATCACATATTTGCATGGCATCCACACGGTTATCACGGACTTATCATTGGGACAGATGGGAGAAGACACCCTGCTCCGTATCAGAAAGATACCATATTAATAGGTTCAGGTGAAAGATATGATATTTTGTATAATATCCCGAATTTTTCATCTCAGTCCACATGCCTCTCTTGTAACCGTGGTCCCGGTATAACCATCGCTCATGACCATAATTTGAGGGGAATGGTTAGTGGAGGAATATATCCTCACGGTGGCTTAACAATCTTTGATGTGAGACCTAAGACTGAAAAGATGTTGAGTAACAATTAAGGATTCAAGACGTTTTAAGATTAGCACGAAATGATAGTTTTTTACTGTTTTTTTGTGGGGGGGGAGTGGATGATAAATATCTGTTCCTCCCTATTTGGCAGTCAGCGTGCATACCTTTATCTAATTTTCTTTAGAATTCGAAAAGGTAATACTGGTTATTATGTTTTCGACTAATAAATTAATATTCAGGTTGAAGCCAATAAATTTGATAGACTCTAATATTTCATCAATTATGTTTATTATCTGTTCCTGGGTCAAGTAATTGATATATCTTCTCATTGCATCTTCATGGTCAGCATTGAAAAGTGTTATTCTCTTCTGGCGGGTATTATTCCTACTCCTGATTTTTACTATCAACAGGTCTCGATAGAATTGCAAGATGCAATTTAAGATTCCTTTAAAAACCTGCCTTTTTTCTTCTAAAGACTCTCCGGTACTTAAATACGAATTGATGATTTCCTCCGCAAAAACAAGGTTGTCTATACCTGTTTCTGTCAAACGGGAGACAATGTTATTGTTGATTTCGTAATAATTTTGGTCCAGCAGCTTCAGCGCGTCTCCAAGGCTTCCGTTACAAAACGTTGATGTCCATGCAATTTTATCTGGATCTGCATCCGATTTACCGGCTAACTGGTTTTCAATTATATGGCTTGGTAATAGATGGAACCTGATAATCTGGCATCTTGATCTGATAGTTTCTTTAACAGAGCTGATTGAGTTGGCAATGAGGACAATTATGGTGTTCGGCGAGGGTTCTTCAAGTGTTTTCAACAGGCAGTTTGAGGCTTCTTCATTCATCATGTCCGCGTCTGCAATAATGTAAATTTTGTAGTCAGATTCAAGAGGGCTCAGTTTTGCAGAGTTTTGTAAATTTCTGATATTTTCAATTTTGATAAATTTTGCTTTCTCTTCTATTTCGATCCAGGAAACATCAGGGTGACTGTTTGCATTTATGCGAATGCAGTTGTGGCAAGAGTTACAGGGATCACTTTTGTCATTCATGCAATTAAGAACTTTTGCAAATTCTTTCGTGAACAAAGTCTTTCCAACTCCACGCTGTCCGGTAAAGAGATATGCATGAGAGAGATGATCAGTTTCTATCGCTTTCTTGAAATGGTCAATAACATGGTCTTGTGCAAGAATATCGGTAAATGGCATAATTAAGTATTTATTTTCTCTAACATGGCTATGACATCACCAATCGTTACAACATCGCCTTCCTGGGCAAGGATCTCAATTAGTTTTCCTGTGTATGGCGCGGTAACATTCAAATTTGCTTTATTCGTAGAAACTTCCAGAATGTCATCCCCTTCTTCGAACTCTTCATCTTCTTCTATATACCAGAAAGAGACAGTGATTTCAACATCCGCTTCAATTCCGATGTCAGGCAGTTCAAATTCTTTTTCCATTATTTAATAGTTAATGCTTGAAATTAATGATAAATGCTTACGTTGTTCATGTTGTATGAATGCTGAAACTATTTCCTGATTGCAGTTGTCCCCAGGCTGAAAAATCGTGGAAACATTACTCGTTAATAATTATTTTTGATTATAATAAATTCAACTTTGAGATGAGAATAAAAGCTGAAATTTGATTATACAAATGGTAAATTTGTTGTCAATAGTCTGTTGTACAAAAATAATCATCTAATTTTTTTCCAAATTTATCGTTGTGATGAAATATTTTGTGACTCTTGTTATACTGATTCTTATTTTTTTATTGACTTTGCAGTGATGAAAAGATATCGCTATAGTAGTAGGGTAAATTGTTGGTTATCGATCCAGGATCACGTTATGCCACTGCCAGAGAGGTGATATGTATGAATCGAACAAATGGGCACTGAATATATGATTTGATGCCTGGTCTCGCGAAAGATACAGAATGAGTTTGCGGAGAGAAATTTTTGTGACGTTCGGTGTTTCTCTATTATTATAATTTCGAATAACAAGCACTTGTTATAAACTAGACAGGGGCCAGTATAGGTGTTTAAGGAAAATTTAAAAAAAACAGAATTGGTAGAGCGAATACACTGGTTGATTTTTCTGCGTTGGATTGCTGTATCGGGTTTGTTTATTACTACTTATATCTTCAGTAGCGTTTTTAATGTTGTGGAGCGGGTGATTCCGTTATATACCATAGGAGTAATTATTGGGTTAACCAATGCGGGTTTTCGTTACTATACAACTATTCTCAGAGCAAAAACATTTGTGTCTGTACAGATGCATGCGGGCATACAGATCATGGTAGACCATTTTTTTCTTATTTGCCTGATATATTTCGCAGGCGGTATTGAAAATCCATTTATCTTTTACTTTTTATTTCATGCTATTATAGCTGGTATATTTCTGGAGAAAAAATATAGTTATCTACAAGCGCTTTTTGCGGCAAGTCTTTTTGCGTTGCTTTTATTACTGGAGTATTATTCTATAATACCTCACCAGCCTTTACAGACACTTTCAGCTTTCAGATATAGCGATGAGCTCTGGCATTCTGAAGTTTACTTACTGTGTGTTTTCTTTGCGCTTGCCAGTACAATATTTATTTCGGTATATTTTGTAACATCGATAATGGATAGATTAAGAAAAAGCAGAGATGATGTGTTGTTTGAGATAAAATCAACATTAGAAAATATGGCAGAAGGTGTTATCTTTATCGATCCTGATGATAAGGTGACAATGTGTAATAAGGAGATTGAGAAGGCATGGAAAGTAAGGAGCGACGAACTGTTAAATAAATCAGTGAAAGACGACCATGTTCCTTATATAGGAGGGATAGCATCTAATATAACCGGAAGTTTCAGAAAGGGAATAGAAACCTCGCAGCATCAGGAAATAAAGACGAAAGATGGCTTTCTATACAATACATATTCTGCGATAATAGATCCCAGTGGTAAATATTGGGGTACAGTTTTGACAAGTCATGATATTACAGAAAGAAAAAAACTGGAACAGCGGCTATTGCATTCGGAACGTCTTGCTACTATTGGTGAAATGTCTGCAAAGGTGGCCCATGAAATAAGAAATCCATTAAGTTCGATTAGTTTAAATACAGAGTTATTGTATGACGAAATCAGCAATGATAATGGGGGGGAAAAGAGTGATGTGGAAAATCTGATCCAGTCTATTTTGAATGAAGTCGATACATTAACTGAAATGAGTGACGAATACCTTCGGTTTGCAAGATTTCCAAGGTTGGAAACGAAACCGGCCTCTATTAATAACATTTTAATCGAGCTTTCAAAATTTTTTAATAAGGAGAGGTTGCAGAGAGGTATTGCGTTAAAAGAGCATTACACACCCGATCTGCCCATGATATCGCTCGATACAAATCAGATAAAGCAGGCATTTCTTAATATACTTAAAAACTCATTTGAGGCAATGCCTGAAGGTGGTAAGGTAAGCATCTCTACAAGACTTAAGGGTAATAATATTGAAGTGAATATTACTGATACCGGTCATGGTATCAGTAAAGATGATATTCAAAGAGTGTTTGATCCGTTTTATAGTGTAAAAGTTAATGGTACAGGTCTGGGGCTTGCCTTGACGATGAAAACTATAGAAGGGCATGGTGGCGAAATAATTTGTAAAAGTGCGATAGGCAAAGGAACAACTATGGTTATTGGTTTTCCTGTTGAAAGTTGCGGAAAGGATATAATTGAATAATTCTTTAAAACAGACAGTTCTGGTTGTTGATGACCAGGAAAGTATCAGGCTCGCATTGTCCAGGATGCTTTCAAAAGAAGGCTATGAAGTTTTTGTGGCTGAAAGCGGTGAGAGCGCTTTGGATATTTTACGTGAAAAGAAAATAAATGTAATGCTTTCGGACCTGAAGATGCATAAAATGGATGGCCTTCGACTGCTTAAAGCGTCAAAGTTGATCAAACCGGAAGTGGAGGTTATATTGATAACAGCTCATGGGACAATTGAGAAGGCTGTTGGCGCAATGAAGGATGGCGCTTATGATTTTATAACAAAGCCATTCAAGAAAATCGTAATTACCAATATGATAAGAAAGGCTATTGAGAAGCAGGCCCTTGTTGTTGAGAATAAATATCTGCAAGAGCAGCTCGCGCATTCAGAACAAGATAGACATGCAGACATCATCGGGCAAAGTGGTGTAATGTGTGAGGTCGTAAAGCTGGCGGAACAGGTCGCGCCAAGCCAGGCCTCAGTGTTGATTCAGGGTGAAAGCGGCACTGGAAAAGAGGCCATAGCGTCACTTATACACAGTATTGGGGCCAGGATGGATAAGCCATTTGTAAAAGTAAGCTGTGCTGCGTTGCCGGATTCACTTCTTGAATCTGAGCTTTTTGGTTATGAGAAGGGGGCGTTTACAGGTGCTGTTAATCAGAAAGAAGGGCGTTTTGAATTGGCCCACAATGGGACTCTTTTTCTTGACGAAATTGGAGAGATAACGCCATCTATTCAGGTCAAGCTGTTACGGGTCCTGCAGGAGGGCGAATTTGAGCGTTTAGGAGGTACCAGTGTTTTAAAAAGTAACGTTCGTATAATTTCGGCAACGAACGTTGATCTTGCAAATGCTATAAAAGAAAAGAAGTTCAGAGAAGATTTGTTTTATCGCTTGAACGTGATTACCATAGACATTCCTCCGCTAAGGGAGAGAAGGGAAGATATTCCACTACTGATAAGTCATTTTTTTAAAATATATCAGAAAAAGAATAACAAGAGAATAGAGGGTATTTCTGAGGAGGCGTTGGATATTATGACCGGTTATCAGTGGCCTGGCAATGTGCGCGAATTAAAAAATGTGATTGAAAGGGCTGTTGTCCTGGCGCAAGATATGGTTATTACTCAAAAGGATCTTCCGGGAAATATTGCTGGTGGCAGGATAGAGGAAAAAAAATTCTTTATTCCATTTGGTATGCCGTTACGTGAAATTGAGACGAAGATAATTAATGAAACTTTAAAACGATCAAAAGGCGACAAAGAGGTTACCGCAAAATTACTGGGTATTACCCCAAGAACTATCTACAGGAAAATGAATTCACTGGAAGAAGGGGGAAAAAGGGAAGAATTAAACAGGCAAGAGGCTAGCAGGGAAGAGTTAAGAAGAAAAGAAGAAGAAGAAGCAAATGATAATATAAATAGTTAATACACAATCAATATAATTAATATTAAAATCTGTCTTGTGTTTTTGAGACCAACTTGCATGTAAATACAAACAAAATGTGTGGATTAATACATTAGTTTTTCTAAGCGTCTGATTTTGCAGTGGTTACTGGTCAAGGCGGTTTGACATTATGTCATAGTGATTTTCTGTATCTGGCAAAAAGTGACAGTTTGTCAGTCGTGTTGGTGTTTTAGTGATTATGTGTTCGTCTTAAGGCCTTTGGGGGTTTTTGTCATATATATATGTAATCATATGTGTTATGTTGAGGTATTAAATCAGTGTTTTTGAATATATTTTATTATGGCACATTTATTGCAATTCCTGAATATCTTAAGTTTATTAAGAAAGCCAATTCCTGGTTTTCATAATAATTTGTTATTAGTTAACTTTTGAATTTGCAGATAATTCTCAAGTGGTCGTTAGTAGTTCTTTCTTCTGGAGGGGAAGAAGCTTAGAGGTTAACGTATGGACATTCTATTAGGGATTTATGCGAATAGTGGTATTTATCTAATTATTTCATTTTGTTTAAGATCATTTCGATGCACACCACAGTTTCCATGTCCATTTCCAGAAAAAGAACAATGAGCAGTTTGTTTTTTTATAATAACCGCTTTTATTGTAGATGTTTACAATAACCATTGTTCGTCTGGATAGCATTAAGTCAAAAACATTATTTTGAAATTTCATATTTAATCATTTTTGCTGTTGAGTTTTTGTCGATTTGACTTATAATGTCTTTGTCTTTTTTTAATTAGTATATCATGTGTAAATATATCAGGTACATCTTTTAAGTTAAGTTCATTTTAAATTTTTAGTGGAGGTAATAGTCATGTTGAGAGGCCTTATACGAAAGTCTGTTTTCCTGGGAAGCGCTTTTGTCGCAATGTTCTATCTATGTAGTGGTGAGGTTTTCTCACAAAGCCTTGAGCAGGAGGCAACAGTAGAAGAGAACATTCCTACTGATGAAGGGGTTACCGCTAAGTACGTAGCTGTAGATATTGATGGGGCAGCTGAAGCCCTTGCGCAGGCGGAATCATATAAAGTTAATTTGCAGATACAGGATAGAGCATTTCCAAACGGTGGAGGCTCTGTTGCGGAAGTTGAGGTTAGTAGTATTCATAACGGTGAAACGATTTTCTTTTATGTCACATGGAACGATGCAACAAAGAATGATAGGGCGATTAAACATGAACAGTTCAGGGATGCAGTTGGTTTTATGTTCCCTTTAGGTATTGTTGAAATATCTCCCAGGACTCCTTTCAGTCCAAGAATGGGAGATAGGGGAAAACCGGTAAATATCTGGCATTGGAAAGCTGACTGGGAACGCGATTTACATGCAGATGGTAAATATGAGCACATGGAAGATCAGTATCCAAATATGTTTACAGATTTTGATTTTGATCCTAATCCGGATTATTTTAACAAAAAAGTACACGATAGTGTTCCGCTTATGTCTGGAGGGATAGCTGCGGGATCTTTACTGTCTACTCCCAGGGGTAGGTCTGTGGAAGATCTGAATGCTATCGGTTTTGGTACGCTGACCGCCCAGACCCATCAGGATGTTAATGGTACGGGTTATTGGAGTGAAGATAAATGGCATGTTATGGTCTTCAGGCCATTGATGACTCCGGATCCTAATGATGTTCAGTTTGTACCGGGCGAAACAACTTTCTTTAATATGGCAGTCTGGAATGGTGAAGAGGGTGATAGAAACGGTCTAAAGTCTGTCAGTATTAGGTGGAGACCGATAACGTTAGAACCAACGAAATATACTGAGTAAATAATTTAGTGAAACGACAAATAATTACATAGATAATAAGGAGGAATATTATGACGCTTGTTCACAACTGGCACCTTGGGAGAACGATGGAGTATCCATACTTTGAGTCAAGGCCGGAACATCAGTTTGCTGCAGTTTTTAATACAAACAGGTGTATTGCCTGTCAGACCTGTACGATGGCCCACAAGAGTACCTGGACTTACAGTAAGGGGCAGGAGTATATGTGGTGGAATAATGTTGAAACAAAGCCGTATGGCGGATATCCTCAGCATTGGGATCAAAAGATTTTGCAGATGTTATGGGATAACGGTAATAATCCTATGGAATGGTTTACCTCTGAAGATGATAAAAACGAAGCTACTGCTCCTTACGGACTTTATAATGGTGATACTATTTTTGAGCTGGCAAAAACGAAAGGCCTTAACCAGGTAGCAGTGGGATATATCCCTGATGATAAAGAGTGGAGATTCCCCAACATATACGAAGATACTGCTGCCAGTGAAAAGACAAATTATGAGACTGGGCCGGCTGCGGAGTCATCTGAGTTGCCTGAGCATAAGAGATGGTTTTTCTATCTTCAGAGGGTATGTAATCACTGTACTTATCCTGCATGCCTGGCTGCGTGTCCCAGGAAGGCAATATATAAACGTAAGGAAGACGGTATCGTTCTGATAGACCAGAAACGCTGCAGGGGCTACAGAAAGTGTGTTGAGCAGTGTCCATATAAGAAGCCGATGTACAGAGGTGAAACAAGAATGTCTGAAAAATGTATTGCTTGTTACCCCAGAGTTGAAGGGAAGGATCCTATTACAAAAGGCAGAAGGATGGAGGCTCGTTGTATGGTTGCCTGTGTGGGTAAGATCAGATTGAATGGTCTTCTGACCGGTGATTATAAGAAGCCTGATCCTAAGAACCCGATGGACTGGCTGGTTCATGTGCATAAAGTTGCATTGCCACTGTATCCGCAGTTTGGTACTGAGCCTAACATTTATTATATACCGCCGAGATGGGCGCCAAGAAGTTATTTGAGGCAGATGTTCGGTCCTGGAGTTGACGAGGCTCTTGATAAATATGCTTCACCTTCAAGAGAACTTATGGCTGTTCTCGCGCTTTTCAGATCTACGCAGACTATGCTTTCGAGATTTGAGATTGAGGATGGTCCTAAGATTTATGAGACAGAAGTAATGGGAAAGAAGGTCGAAGTGTATAACGATACCGTGATCGGGTTTGCTGCCGACGGCACGGAGATGGTCAGGTTAAAGGTTGAAGAGCCAACTTGGGAGAGTGACGAAAAACGAATGGTCACATATTAAATTAAAAGTAATTACACAATTAACTTGAAATCTGATAAATGGAGGAAATTAGAGATATGAAATATCCGAAAATACTATGTGTTCTTAGTATATTCATTTTTATGGGTATTGGGATCACAGGGGTTAAGCATGTAGTGGCGGAAGAGTGGGCTCCAAGCTTTGAGGCCTTTAAGTCTACAAATGAACCGGATTATCATCAAAGGCGTAACGGCAATATTGAATGGCATTTGTTCCATGATGCACCTGCGCCGGAAACAAAAACTGACAAACCGAACAATTCCGATTTTTACTGGATAGAGGGTGATGGTGCATGGCATAAAAGAATATTGGAAGTTGAAGATACTTCTGCGCTAAGTCATTTGACTCCGGCGAATGTTCCGGAATCAAAATATCATAGTCCTTGTCCATTATGTGGTTATGCCACATATTTCTGGTTGAATACTGGTGACATGGATGATGATACTGAAACGCATGTAAAAGGTGATTTCCCGGGTTGGAAGAGAGCTGACGGTATCTGTCGCAACTGTTTTGAATGTTATCAGCTCAGGGCTGGTAAGTTTTATGAAGGTAGTGCTGCATCTGCAACTGATGAATATGTTATCGGTTATATGAAGTCTCCACAGATACAGGATTATTTCAGCAATGTGAAGTAATAGATTCAGGCAGTGGTGTCATCCGAGACGTTACTTAAGTTTTTAGAATTTGTTTTTCTTTATCCAGCCACTTATTAAGAAAGTGGCTAAAGATAAAGAAAATATAAGAGGAAAGTTATGGTAATTAAAATTAATGAAAATGTAGGCGATTTGCTTGCGGCAAGTCAAATCTATCAATTCCTTTCAACATGCCTTCTTGAGCCAAATAAAGAGGCTTTAGATCTGCTGCTTAATGATGACTACATGGCCGAGGTGAAAAACTGCATTGAAATAAGTGGAAGTAGTCAAATGCTGGAAACCTTCGATCTGCTGCAGAGGAGGGTGGAGGGTGTTGATGTTGAGGGGCTGGCGTGGAGCTATCGTGCTACATTTGGCGGTTCTACTGTTGCGATGGATTGCCCCCCTTATGAGATGTACTACAGCGGTTCGCAGATTTGGCAACAAACTCAAGATCTTGCCGATATCTCAGGAATGTATAAGGCTTATGGGATAGAGATTGAAGAGGACACGACCACAAGTAGATGGGACCATGTAGCGGTTGAATTGGAATTTCTGCATTTTTTGACTTATAAAATTGCATATGCAATAGAAAACCACAGCGAAAAGGAACAGGAGTCCTGTATTTCAGGTAAAAAGAAATTTTTGTATGCCCACATCGGCAGGTGGATAAAGGCATTTTCAACGTCAGTTATTAAGAAAACACCTGAAGAGTTCTATCGCCATGCTTCGGCATTGGCGAGCCTTTTTATTCATATAGAAATGCTCAAGTTGTCTGTTGACGCGGAAGAGATAGATGAATATATGGGTAACGAACCTGATTATCTTCAGAGGCTTGAAGGTAAAAGCGCTATGGCTTGTGATTCATGCATGGATGAGGAAAAATATGACTGAACTACAGGAAGAACAAGTTGAAACTCTTGAAATTGAATATGATCATCAGTTGGTTGATGATATTGTGTGTAAGGGATTGTTGCGGCAGGAAACATCTGGAGACTCCGCTTTATACAATGAGTATCATAAGAAAAGAGATGCTATTTATGAAATGGAGGAAGAGAAAAGGCCAAGGCGTTTCAGGGAACTTGATGTGGAGTTCTTTAATCGATTAGGTTATGGAGCCTTCCTGAGAGATGCATTCGATGAGTATCCTGACATAGAGGAAATGGTTAAGGAGGTTCATGTCAGGAGAGCTACGACACGGAAGAACGAGGGTTCTAATCTTGTAGATGAGGGTACTAAAGTCATCATCAGGCTATATCCCGAGCTTTTTATTGAGGGTCGCGATGAAATACGTAAAGTTATCAGGCATGAACTTATGCATGTTTCTGACATGATAAATAGTGCCTTCGAATATAACGTACATGAGGAATTTGCGACCTCTCCTATGGAAGAGCGAATAATCACTGATAGATATAGGCTTTTCTGGGATATTTCTATTGATGGCCGTTTAACTAAAAAAGGACTCGAGACTACCGCATCCAAAGAGGAGAGAAAGAAAGAATTTGATTCATTCTTTAGTAAAATCCCTGAAGAGACAAGGACTGTAATATTTGATAGAATATGGAATGCGGATGAAACTTTTACACATAACAGAATGGTTGAATTATCTAAAGACACAAACAAAGTCCTTGCATTAGCTGCAGGGAGCCGTTCTGCTGAAGAACTGGTAGAAGAATCAAAGGCCCTTGGTCCTGTTCCTGGAACGACCTGTCCGCTTTGTGGTTTCCCTTCATTTGATTGGATAGAGGAAGTTGCCCAAGATGAGGACATTGCCAAAATAATTAATGAAGAGTTTCCGGATTGGAAGCCACAGGATGGAGTCTGCGAAAGATGTGCGGAATATTATAAGATTAAAGCAGGTAAGTGGTAGTTTAAAAGTGCGAATAAGTATTTTTTATATAAAAATAGGAGGATATGTATGAAGCTAACGCGAAGGACGTTTATGAAGGTTGCGGGAGGTGTTACTGCGGCTGTCTCAATACCTATGAGAAATGCTCTGGCTTTTAATTCTTTAAAGCCGGCAGTAGAGGTAGATAATCCTCTCGATTCTTATCCCGACAGAAACTGGGAAGACGTGTACAGAAATCAGTACAAATATGACCGTTCATTTCCATTTGTTTGCTCACCAAATGATACTCATCAATGTCGTGTAAGAGCATTTGTGAGAAACAGCGTCGTAATAAGGGTGGAGCAGGATTATGAGCATCAGGATTACGGTGATATTGAAGGAAGAAGACCACAGAGGTCTTGGAACCCGAGGATGTGTCTGAAGGGTTTTACTTTTTTCAGAAGAGTATATGGACCACATAGGTTAAGGTTCCCACTTCTTAGAAAAGGCTGGAAACAGTGGGCGGATGACGGTTTTCCTGAGTTGGACTGGGATGCCAGAGAGAAATATAAATTTACATCCAGAGGTACTGATGAGCAGTTAAAGATGTCTTGGGATGACATAATTGATTATGTGGCCAGAGGTATGATCCATATTGCAAGAGAGTACAGTGGAGAAGAAGGGAAAAAGAAGCTGCTGGAAAGAGATAAGTATGCTCCGGAGACCCTAACACATTGGAATGGTGCTGGTACGAGATGTTTCAAAAATCGTGGGGGTATGGGTCTTCTTGGTGTTATTGGAAAATACATGGGGATGTACCGATTCTCTAACACGCTTGCACTTCTTGATGCTAATATAAGAGGTGTCGGACCTGATAAAGCAATGGGCGGCAGAAGATTTTCAAATTACACATGGCATGGTGATCAGGCTCCAGGACATCCATATGTTCATGGATTGCAGGCATCTGACGTTGATTTTGCAGATCTCAGATATTCAAAATTGATTATACAGGTTGGAAAAAACCTTATAGAGAACAAGATGCCTGAGGCACACTGGCTGACTGAGATCATTGAGAGGGGTGGTAAAATGGTCGTAATTACGCCCGAGTACAGCCCTTCAGCGACAAAGGCCGATTACTGGATCCCTTGTCGAACCGGTATATCTGATACAACAATTTTCCTTACTATGACAAAGATCATAATGGATAACAAATGGTATGACGCGGATTTTGTCAAGAAATTTACGGATTTCCCACTCTTGGTGAGGACAGATACGCTTAAGAGATTGAAAGCAGAGGAAATTTTTGCAGACTACCATCCACCTGATCTTGACTATAGTATGAATGTGCAGGGCCTGAAGAAGAAACAACGGAAACAGCTGGGCGATTTTGTTGTGTTTGACGAGAAAACCAAAGAATTTAAGGCTATCACCAGGGAAGATGTTGGTAAGAAAATGGTAGCTAAAGGTATAGATCCAGCTCTTGAAGGAACTTTCAAGGTTAAGGTTATAGATGAAGATAATGAGTTTAAGGGAGGCTATGACTCTCATGAGCCAAGATGGAAGGAAGTCGAAGTGATGACTCTTTTTGATCTTTACAAGATTCATCTCAGGGATTTCGATGTAAAGACTACTGCCGATATAACAGGCTCTCCTGCTCATCTTATTGAAAGGCTTGCAAAGGATTGTGCAACAATTAAACCTGCGGCAATTCATTATGGTGAAGGAATTAACCATTATTTCCATGCAACACTCCATAACAGAGCAACATACCTGCCTTTAATGCTGACAGGTAACATTGGTTATCATGGTTCAGGTTCTCACACCTGGGCAGGTAATTATAAAGCCGGTAACTTCCAGGGATCAAAGTGGTCAGGTCCTGGATTCAAGGGTATCATTGCAGAGGATCCATTCAGGATGAATCTGGATCCGCATGCGGATGGTAAGGATATTCACGCTCATAGTTATGCAATGGATGAAGAGGTTGCATACTGGAACCATGGAGATACTCCTCTTATTATCAATACTCCAAAGTTTGGTAGAAAGAGTTTTACCGGAGAGACTCACTATAATACACCGACTAAGGTTCTATGGTTTAATAATGTTAACTTGCTTAATAATGCAAAATGGGTCTATGAGATGTTTAAAAATGTTAATCCCAGGATTGATCTTATCATCTCAAGTGACATAATGATGACATCATCCATACAATATGCCGATGTTGGGTTTCCGGTAAATTCATGGATGGAATTTGAACATTATGAGGTTACATGTTCCTGTTCTAATCCATTTCTTCAGGTATGGAAAGGTGGGATTAGACCATTGCATGATTCTAAGGATGACGTTATGGTCCCTGCACTTGTTGCCAAGAGAATGGGTGAAATACTTGGCGACGGAAGATTTGCTGACTACTGGAAATTTGCACTTGAAGAGAGACCAGAGGTTTACATGCAGAGACTCTTTGACGGTAGTGTTCCTACAAGAGGGTATAACGTAAACGATATGATCGCCGGTAAGTATGGTGTACCGGGTGGTGCAATGCTGAACTTTGGTACCTATCCAAGGACGCCAATGTATGAACAGGTCGTTTATGACCGTCCGTTCCATACAGATGATGGAAGGCTTCATTCATATTGTGATATTCCCGAAGCGATTGAATACGGTGAAAACTTTGTATGTCACAGGGAAGCGGTAGAGGCAACACCTTATATGCCAAATGTAATAGTCAGTACAAATCCGTATATTCGACCTGAAGATTATGGTATTCCAAAAAACCATATGGGTGCTGACGAACGACATGTAAGAAACATCAAAATGCCATGGAGTGAAGTTAAGAAAACGAAGAACCCATTGTGGGAAAAAGGGTACAGGTTCTATTGTGTAACTCCGAAAACCAGACACAGGGTCCATTCACAATGGAGTACAGTGGACTGGAACCTTATCTGGAATAATAACTTCGGTGATCCATATAGAATGGACAAACGAAGCCCAGGCGCTGGAGAACATCAGTTGCACATAAATCCAGCCGCTGCAAAAGATCTGGCTATCAATGATGGTGACTATATTTACGTTGATGCAAATCCTGTTGATAGACCATACAGGGGTTGGAAACCGAATGATCCATTCTATAAAGTAGCAAGGCTTATGGTGAGAGCAAAGTATAATCCGGCGTATCCATATCATACTACGATGATGAAACATTCAACTAATGTCGCCACAGAGAAGAGTGTTAAAGCGCATGAAACGAGGAAAGATGGCATGGCAATGTCTAAAGATGGATATCTTTCAAATTTCAGATATGGTTCTCAGCAGTCAATAACCAGATCGTGGTTAATGCCGATGCATCAGACAGATACTCTCTTCCACAAGAAGAAAGTTTTCATGGGATTCATGCATGGTGGTGAAGCTGATAATCATGTTATTAATACGACTCCTAAAGAAACGCTTGTCAGGATTACAAAGGCTGAGGATGGAGGATTAAATGCGAAAGGAGTTTGGGAACCGGCAAGAACAGGTTTTACTCCTGCAAATGAAAGTAAATTCATGAAACTGTATCTTAAAGGTGGAACCACAACGATCGAATAATTTTGATGATGTAGTTTTGTATTTGAGTGCAGTATGTTTCGTATAAGATTTTAATGTGATTTTAAAAGCCCCTGACTTTATTGTCAGGGGCTTTTTTAATTTGAAGTACAGAAAATAGCATTTATAATAGATTAATAATGTTAATTCGCTATTTCTGTAAAAGTTTACACTTCGACTCTGTTCGGGATTATTTAAAGTTTAGCAAAGTCAAAATTTATTAGGCAGCTATAGCTTACTATTTTCAAATATTTGATTATGCAGTTTAATTTTTGAGGAGTATATTTGCAGGTTTCCCTAGTCTTTCCACCTTCCTGGATACCATCTCAGCCATTCCTGAGTCTTCCGTCATTACAGGGTTTTTTAAAGAAGAGGGGAGTAGAGAATGTCGCTATACGTGATTTAAATATAGAGATAATGGATGTATTGCTTTCTTCTGATAAAATCAGAAATACATGCGCTGAAATAGAAAATAGATTGAGTACAGGAAAAAACACAATTGGTTCTGGAGAAAACCATGAAGAAGTATATTCCAGGTTAAACTGGGCCAGAGAAGTGATAGAAAGAGAGAATATGGTTCAGAATGTAGAATGGGCAAAGTCAACATTGAAATCTAAGGGTTTTTATGAAATTGATGATTATGTAGAGTGTTGGAAGATAATTGATAGATGGCTGCAGGCGTTTGGAATGCTTTATTACCCATCTGAAATATCAATTGCAGACAATTCCATGAGATACAGTGTATATTCCTCTGAAGACGTAATAAAAGCTGTTAATGATAAACATGAAAATCCGTATCATAGCCTGTTTGATGAACACATCATGGATTCTTTGACAAATGATGGACTTGATTTACTGGGAATATCTGTTACTGCGACATCTCAGGTAATGCCCGCTTTTACCTTGGCAAGTCTGGTAAAGGAAAAGAACAGAGATATTCATATTACGATGGGGGGTAGTGTATTTACAAAGTTGATTGATAATCTTCAGCAAAATCATCTGCTTTTTGATCTTGTTGATAGTTTTATTGTGTTTGAGGGTGAACATGCACTTCTAGGTCTTATAGAGCAGCTTAACGGAAAGAAGGATTTCAGTAAGGTGCCTAACCTTGTTTATAAAGAAGGTAAAAGAATCCGTGTCAACCAACCTTTTCATATTGAAGACATCAATGAACTTCCAACACCGGATTATGATGGTTTTCCACTGGATCGATATTTATCTCCAAGGAGAGTTTTACCTTTACAGGGATCGCGGGGTTGCTATTGGAGAAAGTGTACGTTCTGTAATCTACATGTAGATAATTTAAAATTCAGATTAAGGAATCTGGATTTGGTGCTTGAAGATATCGATCGGCTTAAAGAGAAGTACAGTATGGAATACATGTTTTTCAGTGATGAGTGTATGCCGGTTAAACAGTTGGATAGCGTGAGTTCGAGATTAATAGCAAAGAAAAATAATATTAAATGGATGGCAGGTGTAAGATTTGATAAAGGGCTCACAAAGGACATATTGAGTAAAGCGCGTGAAGCTGGCTGTCTTAAGATGGTTTTTGGACTTGAGTCTTCCAATAAAAGAATATTGTCGTTAATGGATAAAGGAATAGAGACTGAAATCACGAAGAACATTATTGATAATTGTGATAAAACAGGTATAGCTATTCATATGTACGTTATTGTTGGCTTTCCATCAGAAACAAGAGAGGAAGCTTTGGAAACTCTTGATTTTGTGATATCTAATGACAAATTTCTGAATTCAAAAGGTTCCTCTTGTCTTGCATGCCTTTTTGAGTTGGAAAAACACGCACCGATTTTACGTGATCCTGGGAAATATGGATTGACTAAAATAGGACATCCTAAACATGATGATTTAAGTCTTGGTTATTTCTACGAGACAGACGGCGGCATGACACCTGAAGAGTCAGGTGAAGTTTACGAATATGTAAGATCAGAAATAGATAAAAGATTACCAATATTTCCGTACAATTTTTCTATGTCAGATGGATTGTTATACTTAGACCAACAACCCCCTTAGTTTCCCCCTTAAAAAAGGGGGGACTAAGGGGGGTTGTTTTACCTCTGCCAAAAAATTCAGCAAATATGTTGTGAATTATAACGTATTAAAGAGATAAAAGAAAATGAGTGACGAGATTATAGACCAGGGAAGAAGGACTTTCTTCAAAGAGACATTTTCCTATTTTGGGAATGCTGTCAGTGAGATAGTAAAAAACAAGGTGGAGGCTGTTACCAAAAACAGTTCTGGACTTAGTTTGCATGCTAAAAAAAGGCGATACATCAGGCCACCGGGTGCGGTGCGCGAAGAGGAATTTATTGCTTTGTGTACCAAGTGTGATGAGTGTATAAAAGTTTGCCCACATGAGAGTATCAGAAAACTGAATAAAGATTTTGATATTGCAGACGGCACACCAATAATAGTACCAGAAGAAACACCTTGTTATCTGTGTGAAGATTATCACTGTATAAAGGCATGTAATGATGGTGCGCTGGTTGCGGTGAATAAGGTTGAAGAAATAACGATGGGACATGCATCTATAAATGAAGATAATTGCATGGCATATGGTGCTCAATTTTGTGAACAATGTGTGAGGAATTGTCCTGTCCCGGATGCAATTTATCTGGAAGATAATAAACCTGTAGTGAGAAGAGAAAAGTGTGTTGGTTGTGGTATTTGTGAAAATGTATGTAACACGGTAAACCAGCCAATTGCCATCAAGGTTGTTCCTTAACATTAAAAGAATTTAAATACTATTAAAACATACAAATAAAAAGGTTAACTACTTATGGAAGAAAAGTGTGAAAGGCCATTTACCTGTGATTTTTGCCCCGATTTTGAGACCTGTAAAAGACCAGAAAAAGGACAGAATCACAATGATTGGGCATTAAGTAACAGGATGTCTAAGATAAAGAAAAAGATTATTATCATGTCTAATAAGGGAGGTGTTGGTAAGAGTACGGTAACTGCTAATCTTGGAGTGGCTTTAGCAGAGATGGGCTATAAAGTAGGAATTGCTGATGTGGATATACACGGCCCAAATATTCCTAAGATGCTTGGTGTGGAAGGAGGCAGGATGAAGGAAACTGAGAATGGTATTGAGCCACTGTCCATTAATGACAATCTCAAAGTAGTCTCAATTGCCTTTATGCTTCCAAATCCAGAAGAGCCTATCGCGTGGAGAGATGCAGCAAAGCAACCTTTTCTTTGTGACCTTGTTCGTATTTTTAACTGGGGAGAGCTTGATTTTCTTCTGTCCGATTTACCTCCAGGAACAGGTAACGAGCAGATTACGATGATTGAGGAAATTGGAAAGGCGGGAAAGGTGGATGGTGCCATTATCGTTACAACTCCTCAGGATGTTGCTCTCCTGGACGCGCAGAAGGCTATCTTGTTCGCGCAGGACTATGATGTACACGTTATTGGAATTGTTGAAAATATGAGTGTACTGACGTGTCCTCATTGCAGTGGAGAGATTGATGTATTTAAATCAGGAGGAGGCGAAAAAATTGCGAAGAAAATGAATGTTCCGTTTCTTGGTAAGATTCCTCTTGATCCGGAAATTGCTTCGAAATGTGATGAAGGCAAGGCTTTTGTATCAACCAACAATAATTCAAAGAATTCTTCAGCACTTATGGAAATAGCAAAGAAAATTATTGCATAGTCATCTAAATTGACAAATTAAGTGAGAAATAAATGATTGATAAACATTCCAGAAAGATTAGTTATCTTAGAGTTTCTGTTACTGATTTGTGTAACTTAAGGTGTGTATATTGCATGCCACCCGGAGGGTCAGAATTGAGTGAAAGGGATGAAATTCTGAGTTTTGAAGAGATACTAAGGATAATAAAACATGGGGTAACCCTTGGTGTAAACAAGATAAGACTTACCGGAGGAGAACCACTCGTAAGGAGAGGTATTACTACTCTTATTAAACAAATTACAGATATTGATGGTATTAATGATATAGCATTAACTACAAACGGGGTTAACCTGAAGGAGTATGCGGGTACTTTGAAAAAGAGCGGCCTTTCAAGGCTGAATATTAGTCTGGATACTTTACGTCCGGATCGGTTTGCTGATATAACCAGAGGTGGTAATGTTCAGGACGTATTTGATGGTGTGGAAGAAGTCTTGAAGGTCGGTTTTACTGGCACAAAGATGAATGCAGTAATAATGCGTGGACAGAATGATGATGAAATACTGGATTTTGTCCGCTATATTTTGGAGAGAAACATAGAGTTAAGATTTATAGAGTTGATGGCTTCCGGATGGAAGAATATGGTTGATGCAGACAGATTTATGCCGTCTTCAGAGATAAAGGAGAGAGTGCAGGAGATTGGCGAGCTGGTTCCTGTGAATGAAAGAGTAGGGGGAGGTCCTGCTACGATTTACAGAATGAAGGGAGCGTTGGGGACAATAGGATTTATCTCAGCGGTTTCAAAACCATTTTGTAGTACTTGTAATCGTCTGAGACTTACGTCTGATGGAAAATTACGTTCATGTCTGTTGAGTGGTGGAGAGGTTGATGTCAGGGGTTTATTGCGCTCTTCTCATCTTGACGAAGAGGAACTGGCTAACGAGTTAACAAAAGCATTTAAAAAAGTGACAACTATGAAGCCTATAGTACATTCAGGAAAAAACAAGGCGGTAATGAATCAAATTGGCGGATAATAAGTGAAGGCGAGTCTGTTGACTCCTCTCTTTCGAGAGGAGTCAAATACTGGAATCCTCTCGAAAGAGAGGTTAGTCGCTCTGATGTTATACAGAGCGGATTAAAAGCTTTAAATTTAATTACAAAAATGAATAATCCAACACTAACACACATTGATAAGAACGGCGCTTCTCGAATGGTAGACGTGAGCAATAAGGATATTACCGAACGTATTGCGGTAGCTCATGCGTCTGTGACCATGAATTCCCAAACATTCAGATTAATAATGGATAAGCAGGTGAGAAAGGGAGATGTGCTTGAAGTAGCTCGCGTTGCAGGCATAATGGCGGCAAAAAAAACAAGTGAACTGATTCCGATGTGCCATCCGCTTAATATAAATTCGGTTAAGATCGATTATACCAATAATAGTAAGGATACAATTGAAATCCTGGCAGAAGTTAAGATAACAGCGAAAACAGGCGTTGAGATGGAAGCACTCACTGCGGTTTCAGTGTGTGCTCTTACAATTTACGACATGTGTAAATCCGCAGATAAATCAATGCTCATAAGTGACATCTTTCTTGTCAATAAGAGCGGTGGTAAGAGTGGTACATTTATAAGGGCTTAGGCATGAATTTTTGCTGGATGAAACGATTAAAGTATTACCTATATTAAACTATAGGTAAAGAGAAATTAAGCTTTATTGAAATGTATACTGCTTATTAAAAATGCATATTGGCCAGAAGTCTATTTTTTGACAAACGCGGCGGGGTTGCTATTATCCGGGTTATGATTTCAATTGCACTATCTCTTCTTTTAGTTTACTTATCTCTTCTTTTAAAGCTTTAATCTCTCTATCTGAAATAGATGCTGCTGTATTCTCTTCCGGGACGGCATTAGGTTGTACTCCTACAAGAAACGCACCGTTATCATATTCAACTTTTGTCATGACCCAGGAAAAAGATGCCTGTGAATCAAGTGCAAAATCTACACCTCCTTCACTGCTGCTCGCGTCCCTGCCATCTGAAGAGGCAATAGATAAATGTCTGCCGGCGATTACCCATGGCGTTAGTAGGTGCATGTCCCCAAGTGTGTCTGTGAGTTTTACTTTTGCAACTCCCGCAATCATGTTGACAAGTTCACCCATACCATCTTTGATTTCATCGTTAACTTCAACCGTATCTGTACCCAACATCGAGTTGGCAATATTACATGCAACTGCAGCAGAGGAGAAGATCGCGATTTTTCCCATATATTGGTCACCAAAGAAGTGAAGAGAGGAGATTAAATCAGTACTAACGTTCTTTTCGTCCTTCACGAATGACTCCTGTGTCTTTACCTCCATCATCAGCATAGTGGTAAAGACTTCGTTTGTAGCCTCATTAATAGCTTTTGTTATGCCACCCTCTAATTCTTTAATGTCCATTATATCCTTCCCTTCAAAATCAAATATTCAAAATAATTAATAGTGAGATAATGTAGTTGCTTTATTACTACTATGTTGATTATCGGTAAAATATTAAATAACTTAAATATATTGTTGAGCGAAGCTGCAATAGCATGGTGTAGAAATACCAATGATTTGACTGCAGGAAAAGACAAAATCAATATTATTTAATTTGTCCCCTCTTTTGGATTTTAGCCCAGGTGTCACGCAGTGTTACCGTTCTGTTAAAGACAATTTTCTCTTTTGTGGATTCTGCATCCGTACAGAAGTAACCAAGTCTTTCAAACTGAAATCTATCGAGTGGCCTGGTATTTTTGAGGCATGGTTCAATCATACAGCCTGAGAGTGTTTTGAGCGATTGTGGGTTCAAATTTGATTTGAAGTCTTCACCGTCTGCTGTCTCTTCAGGATTTTCTCTGTTAAAGAGGTGGTCGTAAAGTCTGACTTCCGCATTTAGTGCATGTGCTGCAGACACCCAGTGAATAGTCGACTTTACCTTACGTCCGTCAGGTGCGTTTCCACCACGTGTTGCCGGGTCATAACTGCAATGTATCTCTACGATATGCCCTTTGTCATCTTTGACGACATCTTTACAGGTTACAAAATAAGCATAGCGTAGCCTTACTTCTCTACCTGGTGCCAGGCGGAAAAACTTTTTGGGAGGGTCTTCCATGAAATCATCCTGCTCAATGTACAATACTTTCGAAAAAGGAACCTTTCTGGTACCTGCCTCCGGATCTTCCGGATTGTTTACCGCGTCCATCCACTCTTCCTCTTCTTCAGGATAATTGTCTATTACTACCTTTAATGGTTTTAATACTGCCATAACACGATTTGATGTTTTATTCAGGTCTTCGCGAATACAATGTTCCAACAGTGCAAAATCAATTGTGCTGTTAAACTTGTTTACCCCGATACGCCTGCAGAATTCACGAATTGATTCCGGGCTGTATCCGCGCCTGCGCATTCCACTGATAGTTGGAATACGGGGGTCATCCCATCCATTTACGTGTTTTTCCTCGACCAACTGCAGTAGTTTACGTTTACTCATCACGGTATAAGTGAGTTCTAATCGCGCAAACTCAATCTGTTGAGGGTGATGGACTTCAAGTTTGTCAAGATACCAGTCATAGAGCGGCCTGTGATTTTCAAATTCCAGTGTGCAGATAGAATGGGTAATACCCTCAATGGAATCTTCCAGCCCATGTGCCCAATCGTAGGTGGGATAAATTCTCCACTTGCCTCCAGTACGGTGATGGTCTGCATGTAAAATGCGGTACATAACAGGGTCCCGCATGTTCATATTGGCAGATGATATATCTATTTTTGCTCGAAGTACACGGGTGCCGTCTTCGAACTCACCTGCTTTCATTCTATCTAAAAGGTCCAGATTCTCTTCGATACTTCGGTAGCGGTATGGGCTCTCTTTGCCCGGAGAAGTTAAAGTGCCGCGATATTCTCTCATCTGTTCCGGGGTCAGATCACAGACATAGGCATGGCCATTTTTGATTAATTGAACTGCATAATCATACATTTGATCGAAATAATCTGAAGCATAGTATAGATGTTTGCCCCAATCCCAGCCCATCCAGCGAACATCTTCCCGGATAGATTCTACGTATCTGGCTTCTTCCATAACAGGATTAGTGTCATCAAACCTCAGATGGCAGCGTCCACCATCATTTTCAGCAGCAATGCCAAAATTCAGGCAGATTGATTTAGCATGTCCAATATGAAGAAAACCGTTTGGTTCAGGAGGGAATCTTGTTATTACTTTACCGTCCCACTTCTTTGTCCGGTTGTCTTCAGCTACAAATGTTCTGATAAAATCTACTGAAGGTTGTTTTCCTGTTTCATTATCTCTTTTTTGTTCGTTATTATGTTGTTCCATTTAACTCGCATTAATAAAAAATTGTTCTGTATTTATATAATAAACCGGATATATTATCAACAATCATGCATTATTTATAGTTTAAAGTTTTAAATGCTATCTTTATAATGAGGTGTAGGTATTGACATTCATTCTTTTGTTAGATACAGTGACATAATTTGATTTAAAAGAGAAATAACAAGATATATCTTTTTAAACGAAAGAGGGAAGGGATAAGGGTTTAGATGAAAAATGTGCTAGTAGTCGGTCATTGCGACTTAGACCATCCACAAATTACTTCATTGATAGAGAATAACTTTTCTGCCAAGGTAACAAGGGTGAAACTCTTAAAGAAGACAATAGAGCACCTTGAAAATCAGGCTTGTGATTTAGTTATTATTAACAGGATAGGGGCATTTGATCAGGAGAGCGGTCTGGAATTGATTAAGAGAATGAAAAATGATAATCGCTTTGACGTTCCATTGTTGATGGTCACTAACTACAAAGATAAAATGGATGAAGCGGTAGGGTTTGGAGCAGTGCCGGGATATGGTAAGGACAAGTTGCACGATAAAGAGACTTTGGAATTGTTGGGAAAGTATTTAAGCGAGTAACGATATCTTATTTCAAAGTTAAATTTTTTATTCTTAATGAGAAGAATATTTGAAATTAATGGTATATTTACTTAGAGTTGATTGTTCAATCGGGTCTTCGATTTATACCTTGCTTTTCTTTGTACAATAATATACTATTTTTTATAAACTCTTAATAACAAGCAAGATATGTACTCTTGTCCTGGATTCCAGAAAGGTCTTTTCTCAGCTGTTATAGATCTGGAACGCTGATTTTTTTCGCGAAAATTAAATATATGAATAAGAACTTTCTACTTATTTTACTTTCTTTGATCTTAATGATTGAAGCAGGCTGTAAGATAACTCCTGACAAAAATCAGGACAGTGCAGAAAATGTAGCTGTTAAGAAAGATCAAGAGAAAACTGAAATATCAGAGAGCAGGCAATGGGAATGGGAAATATCTTCAAACAGAAAGCCAGATATTGGGAAGGAAGAGAAACATGCACCCAGTGAGGTCCATTATCCTCAACAGATGCCAGGGCGAGAGGCTGCTCAGGCAAAAGTTCCGGAAGGCAAGAAAATTGACATAACATTTAACTTTCAAAATGCTGATATTAAAGAGGTTTTGAAAGTTATTCTTGGCGATATAATGGGTTTAAACTATGCCATCGATAAGAGAGTTACTGGTGTGATTACGCTTAGGACAGAAGGCAGATTTTATAATAGTGAATTGATGGATATCGTACAGGCAACTTTAAATATAAACGGATTTGCCATAGTTAATGACGGTAAGATATCTAAAGTTCTGCCTATACAGGAAGCCAGAGGCGAAGCAAGGATTGTACAGTTGGATAGCAGTATAAAACCGGGAGGCCGGGAAGTGATTACACAGTTAATACCCTTAAAACATGTGGTGCCACAGGCCATCATTCCGACACTGAGAGGACTATTGACTAAAGCCGGCTTTGTTATCGCCCCAAATGATACGCATGCGCTTGTCATTTCCGATAATGTTACGAATATGGTCCGGCTGTTGAAGGTTATAGATACATATGATGTCCCGTTTTTTTCCGGTAAGGTATTAAAGTTCTATGAGATAAAGTATGCTGATCCTGTTGCTCTTGCTAAGGACCTGGAGCTGGTCGCGCAAACGCTTGGTGCAAGCACCAAGTCCCCAAAAATGGACATATCATTTATACCATTTCAGGATACTAATAAAATAATGGTTGCAACATCTATACCTGAACTCCTGGATTCCGTAGACTCGTGGATTGCTAATATCGATATTCATATAGGGGTGTATAAGCCGAAAATGTATATTTATAAAATGCAGCATGAACAGGCAGAAACTACAGTTGCGATTTTAACAGAATTGTTTAAAGAAAAAATTACACCGGCCGATAAAAACATTAAAGGCGGAACAGAACCCATGAAGATTATTGCCGATAAGAACACAAACGCTATTATTGTAAAAGCATTGCCTTCCGATTACCAGAGTATCAAGGCTATTATACAGAAGATTGACGCTACTCCACAACAGGTACTAATAGAGGCAATAATCGCGGAGGTGACTTTGACGGATGCTCTGGACCGTGGAGTCGAGGTGTTTTTCAGGTATGGGGGGGCCAGCGCAAGCGGAAAACCAAAGGGGGCGGTCGGATCACTCTTACCCACAGGTATAGTTTCTGGTGATACAGGTACTTTGGCTGGTGGTGTCAGAGCATTTACTTTTAACAGAGACATAGATACAATATTTAATTTTATTGCTTCTGAGGGACAGACTGAAATACTTTCTTCGCCACATATCCTTGTTCGTGACGAACAGACGGCAAGCATCCAGGTAGGATCGTCTGAACCTGTATTATCGGGTACCAGTTCAGCAGGGGCAGGTACCGCTGGAACCACAGTGGCAAATGTACAGTATCGCGATATTGGAAAAATACTCACGGTCACCCCGCGAATCGGTGAAAACAATATGATTACACTGGATATCACGCAGGAAATCAGTGAAATTGCAAATACATCACAAGTACCAGATACCCCGAATTTTACAATCAGGAAAACAGAGACATCGTTGGTCGTCATGAGTGGCCATGCAATATACCTGGGTGGTATTATTGATACTAAAGATGAGGTAACAGTAAAAAAGCTTCCCTATCTGGGTGACATACCCTATCTTGGTAAAATATTCAGGTCACTGGACTCATCTAAATCTAAAACAGAGTTAATGATACTGCTCACACCTTATATTATTAATAAAAATGATGATGCAGATAGATTAACCAGTGAATTCAAAAACAAATTAAAGCAAATAGCAAAGATGCAAAAGAAGGAAATGGTGAAATAACTTTTAAGAGAGTGTGCTTGTTATTGAATGATAAATTGAAAGCTATAAAGATATGTCACCAGGAAGCGGGAAAAAGTTTGGCTACATTGACTTGTTTTTATGCGGTTTAGTGGTAATACTCATGATATGTTTTGGAGTGAGGAAAATAGTATTATGATGCCAAAAAAGAGCCACAGTGGCTTTACCATCATCGAGGTCGTCGTCGCGCTTGTTATTGTAGGAGTGTCCATAACAATCTTTGTAAGGCTTTTAGGAAGTTCAGCAATGCTTAGAGGTAAAATTAACGACTATGATAAAAGGATGGAAATTGCTGTTACTAAGACTGAACAATCTTTCCTTGGACTGATAGATGTCGGTTTAGATCTGGACAATGATAAGAAAACAGTCCAGGGTAAGATTAAGGGCAGGGACATCAACTGGAGTGTAGAAGATGAAAGCGTTGACGGTTTCAGAGGATATGAGAGAGATGTGTACTTCTATACAGTGTCAGTTGAAGGTGTTAACATTTCAAGTGTAGGCATTAGATGAGAAAGAGCAAACGCTCATTACATGTCGAACGGGTAAATGTGTCAATGCGCGAGAGGGAGAGTATAACAAATGTAGTAGTCTCATTTCAAAAAGGGTCTACTAAACAACCATGCACCAGAGCATTTACTTTATTAGAGCTTATAATTGCACTTTCTATTGGTACGGTATTAATCCTGCTCGTGTCCTTTGCTATAAGAACAGGTTTTTTTCAGATGGAGAAGGGGAGTAAGTGGCTTGAGGATAGATATAGAGATAACTGCGCATTATTCTTTTTTCACCAACAGGCAACATCGATGAGGAATGAGTTAATTAATAAAGATATTATTTTTGATGGCAATTCAGATAAAATTATTTTTGTGACCTCTGTTTCTCTGGAAAGAAGTTATGGATTAGGATTGATGATGGCCTATTATTATACTGAAGTAGATGGTGAAAGTTTCAGCCTGAATTATAAGGAGAAGCGATTTGTTCCGGGTGAAAACCTGAATTCATTTAAGGACCAAAATGATTTAATGTTTAATGATAGTGAAGCGGTTGAGATTGTTAATGGGTATGACAATATTTCGTTTCAATATCTTGGATTACAGGAGCACGTGGACGTAGTTTCCACTAAGTCGGATCTTGAATGGAAGGATGAATGGCTATTAAACAATTTGCCAAAAGCCGTAAAAGTTGTGTTTGCAAAGGGGGGCGAAACCCAGGAATTGATAGCCCCTGTAATGGTTATGTATTAATCTTTGTTTTATGGTCAATTACAATCCTGAGCATGGTTGCACTGGGGTTTTCTAAAGATACTAAAACGGCTGTTCTGCTCAAATCTATCAGTGCTGACAGGGTAAAGGATTCATATGCCGCCAGGGGTGCGTCTCTCTATGCATTTGCCAAAATGTCAATTGTCAATAGTGGATCGAGCACAAAAGCTAAAGACAAGTATAAAGACAGTGGTAATAGCCATACTCAGGGAGCGGACGGTTTCGTTGCACCCGGGGATCTTCCAAAAGGAGGATCCCCGCCAATTGATGCAGGGGCAGATAATGAGGATAGTGATTCAGAGCAAAGTGATAAAAACAGTGATAATAAGTGGATCCCTGGTAAGAATCCATATTCCGTAACTATAGGAGATAGAGATTGTGATGTATATTTAACCTCTGAGAACAGAAAAATTAATATAAATGGTTTAAATGATAAAAATAGAGAATTCTTTGTAACCTTTCTCAAAAAGATGGATATTGACGCTTTTGATGCAGACATAATTGCCGATTCGATACTGGATTGGATGGACACAGATGATCTGACACACATTAACGGAGCTGAAGACGGGTTTTATGGATCTCTGCCTGAACCTTATAAAGCTAAGGACGCACCTTTCGACTCTATTGAGGAATTGGCTCTGCTGCGAGGTGTAACTCCTGAAATATTTAAGAGTATAAGAGATTTTACAACTATTTACGGTGGTAAAGAAATAAGAGTTAATATAAACATTGCATCAAAGGAAATACTGAGTTCAATACCTGGCTTGTCTGATGACATTGTTGATGAATTATCTCTCTATATTGAGGAAAATGGTATAATTGGCGATATAGAGGAATTGAAGGAAGTTTTTTGGGGTCTTGGAATAATTGGTGACAGTTTTGAAGATATAAAACGTTTTTTGACCCTGGAAAATTCAGATTATATATCAATAAGCGCATTTTCTAAAAAAACTGGTAGTAAGCAAAAACAGTCAAGCGAATCAAGAGCACTTCATGGGTACGATTATAAGTTGATTGTAGGAAAGGAGGGTAACAGGTACAAAATATATGCTGCGTATCCTGAATAAATTAAGTTTGACTTGACTTAAACATCTGTAGTGATATCATTTATAAGAACAAATATTATATGGAAAAATACTTGTGTTGATAAAAATTAAAATACATTATTTATTTATTCTCACGATATTCTGGTGCTGTTTTGCTTTTGCAGATGAGAACGTTAGCACTTCGAAGGCAACAGGAGGGGATCAGATAATTGTATCCCCAACCAGTACAATGATTGATGTAAGTGATACTGTATCGGTAAACGTATTAGTTCTGGACGAAGATGGAAATCCGGTTGAAGGACATAAAGTACAGATGATTCCGGAGAATGATCAGATATTGTCGGTTAACATCGGACATTCCGTTTCAGATGAGTCGGGGTATTTAAGTTTTTATATACTTGGTAAGCAGCAGGGAAACAGCACTTTGACAGTAACTGACGGCGTGGTTTCCTCTCAGATAGATGTTGCCATTAGAAACTTAATTCACTATATTCTTCCGTATTTCTATGGTGAAATGCAGTTGAGCATTGTTAATCCTACTTCAGACGTAAATTATGCAAAGATCCAGTTTTATGAGAATAGCGAACGATTTATTGAACCTGTTGTAGTGAGATTGGAAGCCAAAGAAATGAAGACTCTTAACCTTTCAGAAGAGCTGGATACTGTACTAAAAGATGGCTGGGCAGAGATACACTCTACTGAACTTATCTTTGGTGGGGTATGGACGAATAAGGGATATCTCTCTTTCAAAAAGATAGACAAATAATGGTAGATAAGCATAGTAATTCCAAAGCGTTTACGCTGATAGAATTATTAGTTGTTCTCGTTATTATAACAATTGGTGCTGTTATTTCTGTGCCGAGAATAACAACCGGTATTGATACCGCAAAGTTCAGAAATGCCGTCTCTGAGGTTGTTACTTACTTGAGAAATACACATCTTGATGCAATTTTAGAAAAAAAAGATATAACTGTTTCTATCAATTATGAACAAAATGTTCTTCAAAGAAACGACGATCAGTTCTTTAATATACCACCTGATATAGTCTTAAACCCTTCATCTATTGGCGAACAACAGGTTGGGAAGTTTATATTCTATAATAACGGAAGAGGTTCAGGCCCGAAGATAGAGTTTCTAGGCAGCAATGCAAGGAAAGCGGTAGTGTATGTTGATCTGATATCCGGTTTGGCGAAATTTGATTTGGATTAGGATTTAGCTACAGAATACACGAACCTGGCCAGTATAGATATATAAAGATTGGCTTTAGAACCATATTAACCTGAATTGAGCAATTCTTGATCAGGTTAGTGGCTATTTCCCACATCTGAACTCGTTCGTCAGGGTGGACAAACAACCTCTATCACTTTTCGAGCAAAGGAGAAAGTAGAGACAATGTTCTTTCCAAAGAGTATCGGATTGTCACTTCATGGAAATGATCTTATTATTTCGAAAGCATCTCAAAAATTCTTAAAATCCACATCTCAAAGTATAGTGGTTGATGACTTTCTTATAAAGGATTCTCTGGATCTCAAATTAATAATGGATGCACACGGCTTTCAGACAATGAATACTGTCTTGTCATGGCCCAGAGAGAGGGCTATAGTAAGGGAGATTGAGTTGCCGGGATCAAATATTAAGGAACTGAGAGAATCTATTTCCTACCAGCTGGACAGTTTTGTTCTATTCCCCGAAGAAGAAGTATACTACGACATCCATCCTTCTCATTCCGATGAATATGGTGAAAAGGTATTTATATTTGCCGTAAAAAAGGAAGAGTTGGATGGCGTTATTGTAAAACTGGAGGCATCAAATCTTAAACCAGATCGGGTGATCATCTCTCCGCTCTCTTATATTCCACTAGTTAACAATGATAAAGTTGCTGTCATTGAAAAATGCGAAGACAGATACACTTTCAATTTATATGTAGATAAATCACTTGTGAGTACTTCACTGGTTAGGAATAAAAACTTATTAAAGACTAAAATTATTGAGAACAAACCGGATGAATTAAAATTTTTGGAGTGTGGGCAGGAGGAAACAATTGATGTGCAGAGTGAGGATGATGCAAATATTGAATATTGGGATTCAAATAAGCAATCACTCGGTGTCGCGCTGAACGGGCTTACAGAGATTTTAGGTAGATTTAATGTATTAAAGGTAAAAACAAAAGTTAGAATTAAAGCTTTTGCGATAATGGGTATACTTTCAATCCTGGTACTTGCTTTCATCTTTATTTTACCCGGTATATTCAGGGACAAGAAGGTGCAGAGTTTACAGGCTATCGATGCAAAGCTTAAAAAGCTGCGTCCCCGTGTAATGGTATCGAACAGATTAAGAGAAGAAATAGATAGTATTTCAGAAATTAATGACAAAATAAATGAAGTCGTACAGAAAAATTCACGTAGGATAGACGTGGTTGCTGAGCTTACAAAGGCGCTTCCGAACGATACATGGGTACGAAATTTATTAATAAAGAAGGATGGTTTTGAGATAGAAGGTATTGGCTTATCAGGTTCAAAGGTGCTGACTTTACTGGAATACTCACCTCGTTTTGACAGTGTCAGCTTTACTTCTTCGGTTGTTAAGGATAAATCGGGTAAAGAGAAATTTAAGATTAAAGGGGGTATAAAGTAAAGATGAGAACATCTCTGAATAAGCTCAGTAAGCGGACTGTGGTCTTCTTGTCAATTACTGTCGTTTTGATCATCATAATAATATGCGATCAGCTCTCATTCAACCCGTTTCAAAGTAAGCCAGGAAGCCTGAATGATAAAATTGCTTTAAAAAAGGAGTTGTTTATTAAATATAATGCCGTAATTAGCGACAAAGATTTATATGAGAAACAGTTAATGAAATTAAAAAACACCTACAGCTCCTTTGAGACGAAATTTATTCGATCAACAACAGAGGATCTGGCCCAGGCAAAACTACAAGATTATATTAAAAGTGTCGCGAGGAAGAGTGGGCTTATGATTTCAAGAAGCTCTGCGCAAAAAGTTGAAATAATAAATGAAAAGCCTCATTTAATGCTTGTATACGCGAGAGTTCAGATAAACGAAATAGATAAAATAAAGAGACTTCAGAAATTTCTTCATAATATTGAATACAATAATGAAAAACTGGTTTTTGTAGATGATCTCAAAATAAAAAGCACTGGCTTTACTACTACGAAAGGAGTGTCAGCTACCATTAAGCTGTTTGCAATAGCGATGCTTGAGACAAAAGTATTAAAAAATACGGCAGGTCTCCCCCCGGCAATTGGTATTACAGGGGGTTGATATTAAGGAGGTCACGATGGTATCATTTACATGATCAACAGGGCAGTGGGGTTGTTTTTGATAGAGAAAAAATGTTACAAAAAAAATTTAAATTTAAGAAGCTTATTAAGCGTAATAAACCGAAAACACATGCTTCCATAGATAACGTACATGGTACAAGGTGTATATTGCACGTGGTAAATTTGACTCTTTTCGGAGTTGTCATAATGCTTACAATAGCCAGTGTGTTAATCTATTGCTTAATGCCTGTTATGGACGTGTCCGATCTGTCTACAATGGTAGAAGTAAGGAAAAAAGAAGTTGTCACTGCCACTGTACCTTCAGATCCTGAATCGGTGGATGTAGGTTCAAAGAAGGAGGATGTGATTGAAAATGAAGCCTTTAATATTATTACTGAAAGGAATGTGTTCTCACATAACAGGAAAGAGTGGGTAGTAAAGGCAGTAATACCAAAAAGATCTGAAATTAAGAAGAAAAATCTTGCAAAGAAAGAGATTGCAAAGAAAGCTATGGCCAAGAAAAAAGCTATGGCCGGAAAACCAAAGAAGATTGTTCTACACGGAATTGTGATAGTCGGAGATATAAAGAAAGCGTTGATTAACAATCCACTAAAAGGGGTCAGTAAAAAGAAAACAATGTATGTTGAAGAGGGAGAGGATTTAGAGGGATATAAAGTTACCAGTATTGAAAAAGACAGGATAAGGCTTGACTGGCATGGGGAGGAGATAGTCGTTTTGCTCTATTCTGGATTGACAGATCCTGAGAAGGCTGGCAGTGCCAGAAAAAGAAAAACAGGAGGTGTTACCAAACTAGACTATAAATATAATGTAGTTGATGGCGCGCGGACTGGAAAAAGAGTAGACGGTGAGAGCAGAGTAGTTAACAAAACAGCATTTGCTGATATACTTGAAGGTTTACCGATAAACCTCATGCCTGTGGATACTGAAAGAAGTGAAAAGAGATGAGTACATTTAAATATCGTGTTATGACCAGAGGAAGCGGAGTTCTGGAGGGTAAGAGGGCTTCGGTTAGCAAGACGGAGTTATTGGATTATCTGAAAAAATCGGGTCATATTGTCCTGAAAGTTGAAGAAGTCGGAGGAGGAAAGACCGGCAAGTTGTTGTCTAACCGTTCAGTAAAGAAGGCTACAGTCTTTTTTACCCAGGAACTTGGCATTCTGCTCGACAGTGGTGTTTCACTTGATAAAAGCCTCAGGATCCTTTCAGATGCACAGGACAATAAAAGGTTTAAAGGGGTGATACTGGATATTCTGGAGGAGGTTAAGGGCGGCAAATCACTTGGTGACGCGTTATCGATGTTTCCTGATATCTTTCCCGGCGTTTATGTAAATATGGTCCGTGCCGGTGAGGAGAGTGGTGTTCTTCCCAGTGTACTCGAACGTCTGGGCTCTTTTATGGAGAGAGTGCAGAGGATTAAGTCTGAGATAACATCATCACTTATCTATCCAATGTTTCTGGTTATGTCAGGCCTTCTGTCAGTAGGTGCATTGGTCCTGATAGTAATACCAAGATTTACAAAAGTTTTTGATGAAGTTGGCATTTCCCTGCCGATGTCTACCCAGATATTGATAAAACTCTGTGACGTTTTGACAAACTACGGATGGGTTTTGTTTTTCGTCTTAACAGGCATCTACTTCCTGTTGAAATCACTAAAGAATAAAACCGGTATACAGGCGAGTATAGACAGGAAAAAACTTGGTATACCTGTCCTTGGAGATATATTCTGGAGAATTGAAATATCCCGTTTTGCAAGAACGTTAGGCACATTACTTGAAAATGGAGTCTCTCTGTTGACTTCTATTGATATTTCAAAGGGCGTTCTGTCAAACGCTTTTTTATCAGACAAAATAGAGTCTGTAAAACCAGATATAAAGGCCGGTAAAGGTTTTACGGTTCCATTAAATGAGAAAGCGTTCTTTCCAGGAATAGCTCAACATCTGCTTAAGGTTGGTGAAGAGACCGGTAAATTGGATGAAATGCTTGTAAAGGTATCTGATAACATGGATACGGACATAGAACAGAGAATCAAGAGGCTCATATCTCTGGTTGAGCCCGCTTTAATCCTGGTAATGGGATGTGCAATTGGTGTAGTTGTCATTTCCATGTTAAGCGCCATATTCAGTATCAATGAAGTATCATTTTAGTTAAGAGTCTGGAGACTAGACAGTATTCTGCCATTTGTTATGATATTCAAGCTTGTAAACGTTTGGCATCGCTAATTGAGGTGTATTTTTATTTTATTGGCTTGACATTATTCTGGCTTTTGTTATTATGATCGTAATTGCAAACGTTTTATATAGCTAATTGAGGTGTGTTTTTATTTTTTCGTGAGAGGAGGAATTAATATGAAGACAATTAGTAGGTTGGAAAAGTTTGCCCTTATTGCTGTGATAATGGCTGTGGTTTGTGTTTGTGTTCCTGCACAAAACGCATCAGCTGCAACAACAGCAGATGTTATGAGTGTTGTGGATGAATCAGGCTCAATGTCAGGAGAACATGCCTGGCTTGGTACTATGATGACAACACTCGATACTGCCCTTATAGCTGCTGGAGTGACGGGTAATCAATATGGTCTGACCGGTTTTGGCGGTCATGTTGCTAGCGATGTTCCACATAAGCACGTAGTTGGAGCTGGTGATTGGGGAACAGCAGCACAGTATTCCACTGCAACAGGTGGACTTGCTACAAGTGGTGGCTTTGAAGATGGGTGGAACGGCATAGACTACGCACAAAACAACTACTCATATAGAGGTAGTGCGGCAAGAAATATGATTTTGGTGACAGATGAAGATCGAGATACTCAGAATGGTGCATTGTCATATGCTGGTGTCTTATCATCACTTACAAGTACCAATACATTGTTAAATGCTGTTGTAAACTCAACATTCACTTTTGATGGTGATGCTCTAATCGGAATAACCTCAACGCATGGCTATAAAGCAGATGGTTCCGGTGGTTATACTTCCCATTTGTTATCGTCAGGGACATTAACAATAGGCGGTTTTGGAACCACAGAGGCTGACTATGTTGATCTTGCAATTGCGTCAGGTGGTGCAGCTTGGGATCTAAATATACTTCGTTCCGGCGGAAATAGCGCAACTTCCTTTACTACTGCATTTATTGACATAAAAGTAGAGGAAATTGTAGTGCAACCACCATCGGTTGTACCAGAACCAACAACCGTGGCCCTACTGGGTATTGGCTTAGTTGGACTGGCAGGTGCAGAAGTAAGACGTAGGCGTAAGAAGAAAATAGTAGGATAAATATCAGGTAATTAATTACCTATGTTGATTCATAATACATACACCTACATTCGTCATAAACTGATGGATGTAGGTGTTTTTATATCCCGCTTTCTCTTCTTAGCTTCCCATTTATTCTCCAACCGGTTATAGTGTTCACTCTCTGTTTGAAATTATGTTTATACACCATTCTCTGGCACTCTTGGACAGTCACACAAGGGGTGAAACATCGCCATCGTCTCTACCTGATGGTTACTTGCAATGGTTAAAGAATATTAAAAATTCAGATCAGGGAACGATTATGCTTCGCTGTCCATATTTGACCAGGTTACTGTATGCTTTGACGGCGGACTATCCATGCAAAGCTTGTGCAATTTGGCACCTGAAGAAGTACAAACCTTTTTTTAAAATATATAAAAAGTCACGGGAAAGCTTCACACCGCTCCATGCAGAGGAGGAATGTGTGCTAACTTAGCAGCTTCTCCACTCCGCATATTCTTGTAGCTGGACTTTCCTGCCGCTTTTAAGAAGTGAGAACTTTCCAAAATCATGCATATTGCTGAGAGTCTGTAGATTAAATACAGGTCCATCCTTACACACCATTTGTCTACTACAAACACATTGTCCGCAGATTCCTATACCGCACTTCATATATCGTTCCAACGATGCTTCGCATTGTATATCACGTTTTTTGCAGAATTCGTACACCTTGAACATCATAATTTCAGGGCCGCATGTATAGACAATATCGTATTTGTGTTTGTTGTGAAGCTCCTCCAGGATGTCTGTCGGGTATCCTTTAATACCTTCACTTCCATCGTCTGTAAAAAGTATTATGTCCTTATAGCGGTTTTTGAAAAACAATGAGGTACTGGTCGCTGCCCCCATGAGAATTGTGGGATTATTAGCCTGGAGCTTTTCAATTAATATCGTTACAGACGCCATTCCACAGCCACCGCCTATTACGCAGGCACTTCCCTTTCCGTCCGCAATTACATCCGGAAAACTGTATCCATGACCAAATGGCCCTCTTATACCAAGTTGTTCCCCTGCTCCCATTTTGTGAAGTAGTTTTGTATATTTGCCTCTTTCAAGCACGGTAATTCCGAAGAAGTCATCTCCCAGATATGATACTGCAAATGGTTTCTCGTCAATGCCCGGCAACCAGACCATAATAAACTGTCCCGGGGTATAATCAATCTTGTGCTTGAACATAAATGATTTTGTTCCGTCAGACTCATCGATGATCTTATCGATCTTCATCATTACCGGCTGATCAAAAGAAGCAATTTCACTCATGGGCTATTCCAATCATTTCGTGTATTGTATTATAGTTGTTTTCAGACATCCACATTTCCATCTCCCGGCATATTTTCTTAAAAATATCTATGCCTCTTTCGTAAATCCCGGTACCAACGCCAACTGCTGTAGCACCGGCCATGATCATCTCTATGGCATGGCGGCCTGTAGAAACCCCTCCAGTGCCGATTATAGGGATTTTAACTGATTCATATATGTCATATACGCATCGCATTGCAACAGGTCTCAGGGCTGGCCCTGAGACGCCTCCTACTTTAAATGAGAGTATCGGTTTTCGTGCCTCTATGTTTATTATCATGCCCGGCCCAAGTGTATTAACGGCTGTTATGGCATCGGCTCCGGCATTTTCAGCCGCCTTAGCTAAGCTTCCTATTTCAGGTATGTTAGGAGATAACTTAACAAATATAGGCAGCCTGCTGACTTTCCTGACAGCAGAAACAATCTTTCCTGTACTTTCGGGTGTTCCCTGTCCGGCCAGTAATCCAAATCCCGGTGTATGAGGGCATGAAAGCGGGAGTTCTATGGCAGAGAATCGGGTTTCCGACAGTGTGTCCACAACGCGTACAAAATCGTCCGGTTCAGTGCCGATAATACTGGCAACTACAGGTATTGACACTTCTTGCAAGTTTGAAAATTCCCTGGCTGTCTCTTCCGCACCGGGGTTAGAGTATCCAACAGCATTTAACATACCTGCTTCAAATGGGATTACAGTCGGATTTTTATGACCCTCCCTGGCTTCAAAACTGACCGATTTAATGGTAGCGGCGCCAACTCCATTCTCCGCAACCCGGTTTAACAGAGACTTGGAGGTACCGAGAAACCCTGATGGAAGTATAGTCGGGTTTGACATTTTTATCCCGCACAAGTCAGTAGTTAGATTCGGCGTAGTCATTTTTTTGGATACAATTTTAATGGAGATGCTAAGGATTTAAGAATATACCAGAAAGAAGGTGTTTGTTGAAGGTATATTTTTTGAATGTTCTTATAGTATTGACTTTTAACAGGAAATGTGTATTTATATTTATATGATTACATTTTCAGGCTATCTTCTGCTTATATTCGTTATATCTGCTATTGGAGGCATGTTTCCTTTAATAAGGGGATGGTCCAAAAACAATATCAGGCTGATAGTAAGTTTTGGTGTGGGTGTTTTGTTTGGAAGTTGTTTTTTTTATATGCTGCCGGAAATAACAGAACCTCTCGGCAGTAGTGTCGGAATACCTATTTTGATCGGTTTTTTTGTTATTTATATTCTTGAAAAATTTGTAATGGTGCATTCCTGTGAAGAGGATGTATGTGATGTTCATACAATAGGGCTCTCAGCATTTTTAGGTATATCATTTCATAGTTTAATAGAGGGTATGTCAATGGGAGCCGGATTTCTGGTGAAAGATATTGGCATAATAATATTTCTGGCAATTGTCGTTCACAAATTTCCTTCTGCCCTGTCTCTTACCGGTATTCTTATGCATAGTGGGTACAAAAAAGCAAAGATTATCAAACTGGTGTTAATTTTTTCATTGACTACGCCCATAGGCGCTTTCATATCTTTCTTTATTTTCAAAAGCCTGCATGAGAGTGTTCTTGCCTGGGCGATTGGGATATCTTCAGGGACTTTTTTATATATTGCCAGCAGCGATCTTCTGCCATTCGTCCACCAGCATCATCCCAGAAAATTTTATAATTTGTATAGCCTGGCATTAGGTGTGTCACTGATGTGGATAGGGAAATATTTCCTTTAGACCCTGATTTCACGGATGAACACGAATTAATTTTGATGTAATACGTGTAATTGTCGAAACCGGTTGGTGTGTCGGCAGATTTCAGGTAACATTGCTGACTATGCTTGCAAGGCTGTTAATAGAATCAACACGCTTCAGCGAACAGGCAATCCTATTTTGACCAGGCATTGGTAACTATCGATTGAGGTTACGAAAAAAATGGAGCTAATTAAATTGTTTTTGTACGGTATTTGGGATATTTTCTTACTCCTGGCGCCATTGATGTTAATAGGCTTGCTGATTGCGGGGATACTTCATGTTTTAATTCCAAGACGATTGATTCAGCGTCTCATGGGTGGTAAAGGATTTATAAGTGTCATTACATCAGCGGCTCTGGGCATTCCACTTCCGATTTGCAGTTGTGGTGTTGTTCCTATCGCCGTAGAGTTGAACCGTAAAGGGGCCAGTAAACCATCAACAATGTCGTTTCTGATAACCACCCCTGAATCAGGGAGTGATTCAATTCTGATAACATGGGGGTTATTAGGTCCTTTTATGGCAATTGCCCGGCCAATCGCAAGCCTCTTTTCCGCCTTACTGGCAGGTATTTTTGCAATTTGCCTGCTCAGGGATAATGACGAGAATGATAGGGGAAAACAAGAAGATGCTGGAAAGGATACAGGCTGCAATGATAATTGCCAGATTGATAATGAATTGAATGATGTGGGAATATCATATTTTATTAAACGGATATGGAGTTATGCATTTAAAGAGATGGCGGATGAGATTGTTTTTTCACTGTTAGTTGGGCTTTTGCTGGCAGGTTTGATTATAGTAGCTTTTCCAGATAACCTTGCTATATATGGTCTGGGAAAAGGTATAATACCAATGTTGGTTATGCTGGCGGCAAGTGTTCCTCTGTACATGTGCGCGTCTGCCAGCACTCCTATTGCAGCTGCTCTTATAGTAAAAGGTATAAGCCCTGGAGCTGCCATGGTTTTTCTTTTAGCAGGTCCTGCGACTAATGCGGCTACAGTTATTATGCTGACCAGACAATTTGGGGGTAAATTCGTTCGGATTTATCTTGTATGCATTGTAACAGGGGCTCTGATATCCGGTTATGTTTTCGACTATATATTAGCCCTTTCAGGGGTAGACATTGTACCAACTATCAGCCTGGGCAGCCATTCCGTCATTGGTGTTTTCCAGTGGGTGTCTGCATTACTGCTTATTGCTCTTATGGTCTGGCGTTTTTGGAATGGCGCTGCCAGAACTGGTCTAAAAGATTTCAGGATTTCAGGATAAATGCGTGTATTAGGGATAGATCCGGGTACCTTGGTGACCGGTTTTGGGATTGTTGATGATATGAGAGGAAAGTTAACTTCGGTGGACTATGGTACTATTGAGGGAAGACGAAAGGACACTTTTCCAGACAGGCTTAAAATAATGTTCGATGGACTAAGTAAAGCCATTGAGGATTACAAACCGGAACATATTGCATTGGAGAGTGCGTTTTATGGAAAAAGTGTTAAAGCTGCTATTAAAATCGGTGAAGCCAGGGGTGTTGCAATTTTGTGCGCAGCAGCAGCGGGCATTCCTTTGTTTGAGTATGCTCCTACTGAGGTGAAGAGGGCGGTTGTTGGTACAGGTAATGCCCAGAAGGTGCAGGTAGGTAAAATGGTGAAACTCCTTTTGTCTTTAACCGAGTTGCCTGCCAGGTATGACGCGACGGATGCGCTGGCAATAGCCATATGCCATTGCCATAGAATGAAATTGCCGATTTAGTCTTGACAGAGATGTACTAAAAGTTATAATTCGAAGTTTGGATATTTTTTTGAGATTGTTGTAATTTGTTGTAAATTAAGCTATTAAGGGAAATATGTATCGGGCTGTAGCAGAAAATAAAGTAATTAACGGTGAAACCCATAGCCTTTTGTATGAGGATGATTTGTCCTCTGATTTTGGCTTCAAAACATCTACGATTAGAGACACGAAAGGTACTTCGATGGAAGAAGCAATTCGCAAATCCAGAGTCCTGATAGAGGCACTACCTTATATACAGTCTTTTAAAGATAAGATTGTAGTTGTAAAATTTGGCGGTAGTGCAATGGTAAACAAGGATACGTTTCAAAGTGTCCTTCAGGATATGGTTTTTATGAAGTCTATAGGCATGAAACCGATAATAGTACACGGCGGCGGTCCATTCATAAGTAGTGAAATGATAAAAAGAGGTAAAAAACCTCTTTTTATAAATGGATACCGTGTTACTGATAAAGAGACATTGGAAATTGCTATTGATGTGCTTACCAATCAGATAGGTAAATTAATAATAAATCATATAGATGAAATGGGAGCAAAAGGTGTATGTGTATGGAAAGAAAATAAAAGCCCGATCAAAGCCAGAAAGTTTGTCTATAATGATGATAAGTCAGAGACTGAAAATCTTGGTTATGTTGGCGAACTTACAGAGATAGAATGTGAGAGCTTTATTGAATTATGTGAAGGCGATCAAATACCAATAGTGCCTCCAATTGCCAAAGGTGCTAATGGGGAAGATTATAATGTAAATGCGGATATTGTGGCATCATTTGTAGCCGGTTCTTTAAAGGCTGAAAAACTGGTTTTTATTTCCAATACTCATGGGATTTCAACTGACCCGTCAAATCCGGAGTCGTTCACGTCTACATTACATGAAGATGAAGTGAATGAATTGATAAAGAGTGGAGTAATAAGTGGTGGAATGCTCCCGAAAGCTAATGCCTGTATTTCTGCCATGAGGGATGGCGTGAGTAAAGCACACATTATTGACGGCCATATACCCCATTCACTATTACTTGAAATTTTTACTGACAAAGGTGTTGGAACGCAGATTATTGTTTAACATACACAAATGCATTACCATGTGAAAATTTATGGTAGTGTATTTTCGGGTATTTTTAAGAGTTGGTCTTTTTTGATATTCACCCACTTCAGAAAGAGTGTACAATTATTAAGGCATTCCATTTTTCTATTTCCTCTCATCGAAGGAGATCTACATAAAGGAATCTAAATTATGAATAAAAGTGAAATACTGGCAAACTATGATAATTACGTAATTCCAAATTACTCTCGACATCCTTTTGTAATCGCAAGGGGTGATGGGGTGCATCTTTGGGATACTGACGGTAAGCGATACCTGGACCTCTTTTCCGGATGGGCAGTAAGTTCCTTGGGGCATTGTCATCCTGTAGTAACGAAGGCAATGCAGGAACAGGCAGCAACGTTGGTGCATGTTCCTAATATTTTCTATTCTGAACCCCAGGGGCGTCTTGCAAAATATATTTCTGGAAACTCTTTTCAAGGACAATGTTTTTTTTGTAACAGTGGAGCGGAAGCAAATGAGGCAGCTATAAAATTAGCAAGAATTCATAGCTCAAAAAAAGGTAAATATAAAATTATCACGATGAAAGACTCGTTTCACGGGAGGACCCTTGCAACCGTAACGGCAACCGCTCAACCAAAGTACCATAACGGCTTTGCTCCACTTATCGAGGGCTTTGCGTATGTATCATTTAATAACCTGAAAGAAATTGAAGATGCTATAGATGATAAAACATGTGGTATTATGCTTGAACCGATCCAGGGAGAGGGCGGGATTAATGTGGCAGATAAAGAATACATGAAGGGGTTGAGAAAGATTTGTGATGACAACGATATACTCTTGATTCTTGATGAGGTTCAATGTGGAATGGGAAGAACAGGAAAGTATTTTGCCTATCAGCATTACGACATAACACCTGATATTATGACGCTTGCTAAATCTCTTGGAAATGGCACTGCCGTGGGTGCTATGGAGACAAGTAAAGAGATTGCGGGGAGCCTGGTGCCGGGAAGTCATGCTTCAACATTTGGAGGCAATCCTCTTGCCTGCGCAGCATCAGCCGCTGTATTTGAAGTTATTGAATCGGAAGGATTGTTGGATAATGCGACAAAGATGGGTAATTATTCTTTTGAACAAATAAGAAACATTTCAAAGGAGCTTGACGTTATTAAAGAGGTGAGAGGCATCGGCTTGATGATAGGTGTTGAGCTCAAAATCCCTGCTGCAGAAGTAGTAAAGAGGTGTATGGAAAAGGGGCTGCTGCTGAATTGTACGCATGATACAGTGATAAGAATCATGCCGCAGCTAAATATTACAAAGGAATATATCGATCAGGGCCTGTTTATTTTGAAGGACATATTGAAAACGGTCAATTAGTAATAATAACTAGTATAAATTCCTGTCTGTACGGCAGACGGGTGTAAAATTAGTGTCTGAAAGGGGCTAATTTATATGCAGTGTAAAAATATGGTTTCAGTTGCGGGCTTAGAGCGTGAAGATATTGATGAGCTGTTTGCATTAACGGCAGAAATGAAGGAGGCTTGTAAAAGAGGTGATACCGACCTGTGCCTTTCCGGTAAAACCCTTGGAATGATTTTTGAGAAAAGTTCCATGAGAACAAGGGTTTCATTTGAGGTCGCGATGACTCAGATGGGGGGGCATGCAATTTATCTGACAAAGGATGATATAAACCTTGGTGAGCGTGAATCTATAAAGGATGTTTCAAAGGTTTTATCCCGTTTTATTGATTGTATTGCTATCAGAACTTATGATCACGAGACGGTTACGGAGCTTGCGGATAGTTCTTCTGTACCTGTAATTAACGCTCTGTCTGACTATACTCACCCGTGTCAGGCACTAACGGATTTATACACTATAAAAGAAAAAACAGGTAACCTTGACAGTGTTAAATTAGCATATGTTGGTGATGGAAATAATGTTGCCAGGTCATTAGCCTTTTTATGCGCGAAACTTAAAGTATCGTTTACGGTTGCCTCTCCTCAAAACTATGAATTATCCTTAGCATTTTTGAATGAGCTTGAGAAGATTGTTCCGGGAAAGGATTCATACATTAAACAAGTCAGAGATCCCAGAGAAGCAGTGGAAGGTGCTGATGTAATTTATACGGATACATGGATCAGCATGGGAGAAGAGGCGGAGGCAGAAACCAGACGGCATGATTTTAATGGTTTTCAGGTCAACAGTGAATTAATCTCACATGCGAAGAGAGACGTCTTTGTCATGCACTGTCTGCCTGCTCATCGTGGTGAGGAGATTACGGATGATGTTATTGATGGAGAGCATTCTATAGTATACGATCAGGCAGAAAACAGGTTACATGTTCAGAAGGCGCTGCTGAAATGTCTTATTAACGGGTAAATTTAGTTAGAGGTACAAATAAAATAATGCGAAAAGACGGGAGAAAACCGGACGAGATGCGCCCGGTACTAATTGAGAGAAATTATACAAAATTTTCACAAGGGTCAGTTCTTATACAAGTTGGAAATACTAAGGTGATATGTACTGCTTCCGTCGATGATAATGTGCCACCGCACAAAAAGAATTCCGGCCAGGGTTGGGTTACCGCAGAATATTCTTTGCTGCCAGGCTCCACACCTAAAAGAGTATCAAGGGAATCATCCAGAGGTAAGGTAGGTGGCCGTACTCATGAAATTCAAAGATTGATAGGGCGTTCTATGCGTGCGGTAGTTAATCTTTCGGCAATTGGAGAAAGGACTATATGGATCGATTGTGACGTCATTCAGGCAGATGGAGGCACGAGGGTCGCTTCAATTACCGGTGCGTATGTTGCTTTAGTAGATGCTATTAACTGGTTGAAAGATAACGTTGGAATAACAGGAGAACCTTTATCAGGGAGTGTGGCGGCAGTGAGTGTGGGCGTAGTGGATAGTGTGCCATTACTGGACCTGTGTTATGAAGAGGATGTTTCGGCAGATGTTGATATGAATGTCGTCTTGACTGGTGAAGGAAAATATATAGAGCTGCAGGGTACAGCAGAGAAACAGACATTCTCAGAAGAAGAGCTTGCGCAAATGATAGGTCAGGCAAAAAAAGGGATAAGCGAATTAACTCTGATACAAAAGGAAGCATTAGATAAGACGTAGCGGAAACCTTCAGGTTTCCATTGCCCTGGCTAAGTCTGTAATGGAAAGCGAAAGCCGTTCCGCGACATTTTGCTGGTAACAGATTGTATGATAAAAACGAGCGGTATCGTAATTGGGACTAAGAATAAAAACAAGAAAGAGGAGATCAGGAAAATATTGAGTGGAATGTCATTGCCACTTTTGGATCTGGAAGATTTTAATAACGTTCCTGATGTCATTGAAGACGGTGTTACCTTTGAAGAGAATGCGGCTAAAAAAGCATTACAACTCGCAAAGTTTTGTAAATTATCGGTTATGGCGGATGATTCAGGTCTTGAAGTTGATGCGCTGAATAAACGTCCGGGTGTTCTTTCATCACGTTATTGTGGCGAGGATACCTGTTATGAAGAGAAATGCGCAAAGCTGCTTGAGGAACTGGATGGCATTCCTGTTGAGAAGAGAACAGCGAGATTTAAATGTGCAATTGCTCTGGCAGGTCCGGAAAAATTACATTTTGTAGTAGAGGCAAGCTGTGAAGGCTTTATTAATACAGAACTTCGCGGTGAATATGGTTTCGGATATGATCCTGTATTCTATTTATCTGAATATAACCAAACGATGGCAGAATTAAGTCCTGATGTTAAAAATCGGATTAGCCATAGAGCCTTGGCCCTGGGGCTTTTTAAAGAAGGTCTAAAAAAATTTGTTGTTAATTCTGTACATTAAAGAATGTACCGATGTTGAGTAAGCAATAAATTAAAAAATTGTTTTTTTTATTAAAGAAAGGAGCATTACATTGAGAAGTAAGATAGTAGTATCATTGTTAGTTTTAGGTTCAATTTTTTGCTTAAGTTTAGCAAATGCATTTGCTGATGACATTGACACGGAAGAGATATATGCTGAGAAGTGTGCATTATGTCATGGTGACGATGGTAAGGGTACCGATGCTGGTAAAGGGTTTGGGACTAAAGATTTTACAGATAAAGAGTGGCAGTCTTCACGTACTGACGATGAGTTTGTGAACTCAATTACAAATGGAAATCCTGACAATACAAATTACCTTCCTTTTGGTGATATGTTGTCAGAGGAAGAGATAAAGGCAATGGTCCCGCATGTAAGGGCATTTGCTCATTAAACCGTATTTGTCTTTCTCACAGGTTTTTATTCCCTGTGAGAAAGACGGAAATAATCGGGATTAAGAGTTCTTGTGTCCATAATACATGGTTAAATAATCGTTAGTTATAATAATAGAGGGTTTTTTTGAAAATAAATAATATTCGTAATTTTTGTATAATAGCTCACATTGATCATGGGAAGTCTACGCTGGCAGATTGCCTGCTTAAAACAGCAAAGGCAATTAATCCGAGAAAGTTTCGTGACCAGTTACTGGATAACATGGATTTGGAAAGAGAACGTGGTATTACCATAAAAGCAAGTGCGGTTTCTCTCGATTATGAAAAAAATGGAGAGATATACTCTTTAAATCTGATAGACACACCTGGGCATGTCGATTTCAGTTATGAGGTGTCACGTAGCCTCAGCGCCTGTGAGGGAGTATTGCTTCTGGTTGATGCTGCACAGGGGATTGAAGCACAAACAATAACTAACATGTATATGGCGATGGAGAAAAACCTTGAAATCATACCTGTTCTCAGCAAAATAGATATAAAATCTGCCAGACCGGAGGAAGTAAGTGATGAAATTGTAAGTATCCTTGGTGAAACGGACGAAGATATCATTGCCGTGAGTGCCAAAACCGGTCTTGGAATAGAAGGGGTTTTTGATGCAATAATAACACGTATGCCTTCTCCGGAAGGTGATTCAAGCATGCCTTTGCGGGCCTTGATATTTGATTCTGTTTATGATGACTATCGTGGTGTAATAGTATATTTCAGGATCTTTGACGGTACTATCAAGGTCGGTGATAACATTTTAATGATGAAAACCAATAGATCATTTCTCATTACCGAATTGGGTGTATTCAGGCCAGAAATGACTTCAGTAAATGAATTAAGCGCCGGAAGTGTCGGATATTGTGTTGCCAGTATCAAGTCTATTCATGATGTACATGTTGGTGATACCATAACATTGAAAGAGAAAAAGACTGCAGAGGCCCTTCCCGGTTACCGCAAACCGCTGCCCATGGTTTTTTGTGGATTATACCCTACTGCAAACACTGATTTTATGCCATTAAGAGCAGCGATTGAAAGATTGTGGCTTAACGATTCTTCGTTTACTTTTGAACCGGAAACGTCTCAAGCTCTTGGATTCGGGTTTAGATGTGGATTTCTCGGTCTTTTGCATATGGAAATCGTACAGGAACGATTAGAAAGAGAGAGCAATGTCGGTTTGGTACAAACGGCCCCAACTGTGACATACGAAATATTAACGCATGATAATAAGATAGTACATATTGATAATCCGGAAAAATTGCCTCCTGTTGGAACCATTAAAGAGTTTCGAGAACCGGTAGTTGAGGCAAGAATTATACTTCCATCAGAGTATATCGGTGCTATCATGCAGCTGGTAGATGAAAAAAGGGCTACGTACAAGAGCACAGAATATATGGGTGAAAAGCGGGCGGTACTTACGTATACAATGCCATTGGGAGAAATAATTTTTGATTTTTATGATAAACTGAAATCATTAACAAGGGGATTTGGTACTCTGGACTATGACCTTATAGGTTACGTGCCTGACGATCTTGTAAAGCTGGATATACTGGTTGGTGGACAGAAAGTGGATGCTCTTTCATGTATCGTGCACAGAAAGAAGGCTGATTATAAGGGGAGAAGTCTGGTTAAGAATTTAAAGAAGGATATATCACGTCATATGTTTGAAATTCCTATTCAAGCAGCTATCGGGAGCCGGGTGATCGCAAGAGAAACGATACGTGCAATGTCTAAGAATGTCACTGCAAAATGTTACGGTGGTGATATTACCAGAAAACGAAAACTCCTTGAGAAGCAGAAGGAAGGGAAAAAGAGAATGAAAAATGTAGGAAATGTAGAAATTCCGCAAAGCGCATTCTTATCTGTACTCTCGACGGATGATAAAAGCTAGCAGGTTGATGAAGCTGGAAGTTTGAGAAAAATATTTTATATTAACTGGTTATATATTTATTAATCTAATATGAGTAAACAAGAACTGAAGAACGATAAAAATAAGAAAAAAAAGCAAAAAGGGTTCTTTCGTGAAAACATTGAATCAATCCTCATAGCAGTAGCTCTGGCTTTTATATTAAGGATTTTTATAGTGGAAGCATTTAAAATCCCTACAGGTTCAATGGCCCCAACATTATTGGGTGTACATAAAGATGTTAAATGTCCTAACTGTAATTGGAAATTTAAAAGTAATCAAAATATAAATTATGTAAAATGTTCAAATTGTTTTTATAAAATACGTATTTCAGATAACGGAAGAAGGGGAGGAAGCAGAATACTTGTAAACAAGTTTTCATATGATTTCGGTAGCCCCAGGAGGTGGGATGTTGCCGTTTTTAAATATCCTTTTGCTGATGTTACATGCATGTCATGCGGTTTTTCTTCAAACCACTCAATGATGTGCGAAAAGTGTACTAATTTGAAGAAAGAAAATTTCATTAAGAGCAAGGTTAATGAATATTTTAAACGTTCATTTGGTATTAACCAATATCACACGGAAACGTGTAAGTCATGTAATGCATCAAATACTATTTTGTGTGCGCAGTGTGGCTCTACAAATGTGCATGTTATCCGAAAAAATTACATAAAACGTTTGATTGGTTTACCGGATGAGAAACTACAGGTTATAAATGGGGATATTTATATTGATGATAAGATAGCGAGAAAACCGGAAAAAGTTCAGAATGCGCTTTGGGTACCGGTTTTTAGTAGCAATTATCCGGCAAAACAGGAAATTGTGAAAAATTGGGAAACGAAGGATGAGTATTGGGATATCAGTAAAGAGCAATTACATTTAAAAATACCTGAAGGGATTGATCAAAAGTCATATATAACATTTACAAGAGACATTGTAGATTATAGTGTTTATAACAGTGAAATTACTGATGGTGTATCTGCAGATATAATGTTGTCATTCAACGTTGCTGCTACTGGAAAAAATGGAGGAGTTTTGATATTACTGGAAGAGGATGACAAAACGTATGAGGTTTTTATTCGTTCACAGGGAGAGAAAAAGGAGTCTTATTTAAAAATTTCAGGCTCGATTGTTGATAGCAACGCTACCGTTTTTCTAGAACCTGGGAATGTATCTAGAATTAAATTTTCAAGTGCAGATAATGAAATTGTCCTGAAACTGAACGATACAGTTGTTTTTTCACATACATACGATACTGAATTATCATCACTGGATGGTCATACAAAATTCAGCAGATTGAGCTTTGGAGGAATTCATACGGAAGCAGTCTTTAATAATATTGCAATTTCTCGTGATGTCTACTATTCAGAAACCGGGAAGTGGGGAATATTCAATCCGGTGGAGATAGGTAAAAAGGAGTACTTCTTTATGGGAGATAATAGTAGAAACAGTAATGATAGCAGGTATTGGAAATTTGTTCCTGAGAGCAGTATGGTTGGCAGGGCATTTATGGTATTCTGGCCTCTAAGTACTATTAAGATTATCAAGTAGCTATATAAAAGTATAAGATGAAATTAGTCCAGGCCGTTGAAATAACTAAAGCATATGGAAGGAAAACTGCTGTAGACCATATCAGTTTTGAGGTTCATTCCGGTGAAATAGCAGGACTACTGGGACAAAATGGTGCCGGGAAAAGTACGGCATTTGCGATGGTTATTGGTATGATAAAACCGGATCATGGTAAAGTCTACTTTCGTGGCGCTGATGTTACTGACATGCCGATATACATGCGTGCAAGGTTGGGCATGGGATATCTTTCTCAACAACCATCTGTTTTTCAGCGTTTAACTGTTGAAGAAAATATATTAGCGGTTCTGGAAACGCTAAAAGTTAATTATAGAGAACGAATGAAAAAGCTGAATCAGGCTTTAGGTGAATTGGGGTTAACTCATTTGTCAAAAAAAATGGCATTCACTCTTTCGGGTGGGGAAAGAAGACGTCTCGAAATTGCAAGAGCTATATCAACTTCACCCTCACTTATCCTTCTCGATGAACCGTTCTCATTTATAGATCCAATAGCTGTTGCTGAAATCCAGGATATTGTTTTGAGCCTTAAGGAAAAGGGCATTGGTATATTATTAACAGACCATAATGTGAGGGAAGCGCTAAGTATTACAGACCACTCTTATATTTTGAGTACCGGGTCGATAATAACCAGTGGGACTACGCAAAAACTACTTAATGATCCACTTGCAAGAAAATCATATTTTGGAGAAAAATTCCTGGGTAATGATATAAGGTCTCGTGGCTCTTTTAGTACTTATGATGGAAAAGACGAAATATTAGAAACTGAAATGGAATAAAAAAAATTTAATTACTTTGTAATATCCTGATTGTGACTGAATGTGGGAAAATCTTAATTATTATTGGTTTATTACTGGCAATACTCGGGTGTATTTTTCTCTTTGGAAATAAGATACCGTTCATTGGCAAATTACCGGGTGACATAGCAGTTGAGAAGAAAAATTTTAGTTTCTATTTTCCCGTAACAACTTGTATCATTAACAGCATTGTCCTCTCCCTGATTTTATGGATTTTTAGCAAAAAATAGATATGTCTACAATTGTTGCAACCATCAATATCATACTTATAAGACCATTGACCGTAAAAAAAGCTAAATTTATTTTTGACAGGTCGTGTGGTTTTATAAGGGAATGCTCGTAAATAAGCATTATGCCAACAAAGACGACTCCTCCAAAATAAACATACCTTAGGTTTGTAAAATACATAAATAATAATAAGGTTATTACCACAAAAAAGTGTAACACAGATGAAAAAATAAGCGAATTCTTAATTCCCATCATTTTAGGAATAGAATGTAGTTTTGTTTCTATATCATGCTGCAGGTCCTGGCATGCATAGATAATATCGAAGCCCGCAGTCCATAGCAGCACAGCCAAAGCAAGTATAAAAGGGGCGGTGGTAATTTCTCCGGTTATACCAATCCATGCGCCTATTGGAGATAATGAAAGAGAGAGTCCCAGAACAAGGTGTGAATAATGAGTAAATCTTTTAGTATATGAATAGCCAAAAATTACCAGAAGGGCTGCTGGAGATATAATTAATGATAGACGATTCAACATTCCGGCACATACGATAAATAAGATTGTGCAGGATATTGTAAAAAACCATAAATTCGTTTTCCCTATATGGTTCTGGAGTTGAATGCGATATGCGGTTCTGGGGTTGCTGATATCATATTTGGCATCAACAAGCCTGTTAAATGACATTGCACAACTACGTGCCATTACAAGTGCGCCAATTATTAATAAAAGTGATCTTATTCGGGGCACCCCTCCTGCTGCAATAAAAGCACTCATCACTGCAAATGGAAATGAGAAAATAGTATGCGAGAATTTTATTAATTTAAAAATAGTAAAAAAACTTGATAAATTCTTTTGTTCAGGTTTTATACCGTTTTCTTCATTTTCAATATTGCTCATCTAATATACGTTTATACACAATTATTTGAAGTCCTTCTTGTTAATTTTTTTTATTATAAGCCTATTGCAATATATGTCAATATATATCATATTGTGATGGTTGTAAAAATAGTTACTATTAAGCTAAGATAAGCCATTCGTTTAAGTGGTAGAGTTTGGGTATTTAAATCGACCTCCGTCTGCAGTATTTATAAGTTTACGATAGTAAGAAATAATTCATATCGATGTGATCACTGTTTTGTTTAATTACTTTTAATTACTTGACTTCCGCTTATTTGTCATATAAAATCAGATACATTTTTTTAAGTATCTGGTATATTAATTTATATATGTAATACCAGTTTATATAGTTTTGACTTATGTAAAAAGAATTGAGGAAAGAAAACCATTTGTCCAACATGGAGAGTTTTATTGGATTCAAATAAAACTCAATTAAAATACAACTATTTTTCGTATCAATAGTTTGTCATGAATGTTTTTTTGATATGAAAAAACTTTATATGATTCAATAGATTGGTTCATTATCTGGCTCAGATTTTTTATAACGTAATTTTTTTTTATAGAGAGAACCAGTTTAGTTATTTAAATTCCATTTCAGACAAAAAATCTGCTACCTCTCAAGTGTTAAGAGTAAACACTTGCCATGAGAATTCTTCCATACTTCAATTCTTTAGTGCTTCAGTTTCGTATTTACCTATACACACTGGAATTTCATTAATTCTTAATTTAATGCAAGGGGGCGATGACTTATTAATTATATTACTTCAAATCCATTAATATATTTTCCTATACTTCCAGTTTGCATAATCTTTGGTTTTTTAATATGTTTTTTGTTTTTTAGATTACGTCAAGTAAGCCGGGAAAAGGCTTCCAGGAGCGTAATTAAAGAAGCAAAATCAGAAGCTGAAAGAATAATTAAAGGCGCTGATATTACTGCCAGAGAAGAATTGTATAAACGTAAAGAGGGTTTTGAGAAAGAGACTCAAGATACAAGACATGAATTACGCCAACTTGAAAAACGTTTGAGCAAAAGGGAAGACAATCTTGAGAGAAAAATTGATATTATGACAAAGAAGGAGAAGTACATAGAAAGTATGGCTTCTAATTTGTCAAACAAAGAGAAAGATGTTAATAAAAAGAGTTCACAACTTGATGAGCTGATTGAGGAAGAAAAAAGTACTCTTTATAAGATTTCAGGGCTTTCAGCAGATGCTGCAGAAAAGTTATTACTAAGTCGACTGGAAAAAGAGCTTGAAATAGAATGTGCAGGTTTAATTGAAAAGCATATAAATAAGGCCAGAGAAGAAGCTGAAAAGAAGGCTATCTCAATAATAGGCACGGCGATACAGCGATGTACAGCAAATAACTCGATTGATAATGTTGTGAGCACCATTGAGTTGCCTGGAGATGAGATGAAAGGGAGGATTATAGGGAGAGAAGGCAGAAATATACGTGCTTTTGAGAAAGCAACCGGTGTAGACGTGATAGTAGATGATACTCCCGGTATAATTGTTCTTTCAGGCTTTGACGGTGTGCGTAGAGAGGTAGCCAGGTTAGCAATGAAAAAATTAATTGTGGATGGTAGAATCCATCCTGCACGTATAGAAGAGGTGGTGCAGGAGACCGAAAAAGATATTGAACAGATTGTTCTGGAGACAGGCAAACAAACTAGTTTTGAGTTGGGAATACATGACTTACATACAGAAATTATTAAATTAATAGGCCGTTTAAGGTACCGTACCAGCTATGGGCAGAACCAGCTTCAGCATTCAATAGAGGTTGCTGATCTTGCAGGCGTCCTGGCTGGTGAGTTGAAGCTTGACGCACAAGTAGCCAGGAGGTGTGGGCTTTTGCACGATATAGGCAAAGCGCTAAGCGCCGATGTAGAAGGCACTCACGCTCTTGTTGGTGCAGATTTTGCGAAGCGGTATGATGAAAAGCCGGATGTTATAAACGCAATTGCATCGCACCATGAGGAGGTGCCTTCTGAAACTGTGTATTCTGTCTTGATAAATGCTGCGGACGCCATCTCAGCAAGCAGGCCAGGGGCGAGGCGTGAAACTCTTGAAAAATATGTTAAGCGGCTTGAAAAGCTGGAAAGTGTTGCAATGTCTTTTAACGGAGTTGAAAGTGCTTACGCTATACAGGCTGGCAGAGAAGTAAGGGTTATTGTTCATCCGGATAAAGTCAGTGATAAATCAGCCTCAAAAATTTGCTATGATATTGCTAAGAATGTCGAAGATGAGCTTGAATATCCTGGAGAAGTAACCGTTACTGTGATTAGGGAAAAACGGGTGGTTCAGAAGGCAAAATAATGCACATTAGTTATGATGTCATAGTAGTTGGAGGGGGACATGCCGGATGTGAAGCGGCGTTGGCATCTGCAAGAATGGGTATGCAGACAGCATTGCTGTCGATGAATCTTGATACAATTGCGCAAATGTCTTGTAACCCTGCAATCGGAGGGTTGGCAAAAGGCCAACTAGTACGTGAAGTAGATGCGCTTGGTGGTGAAATGGGGAAGGTCATTGATGAGACGGCCATCCAGTTTAGACTTCTAAATGCCAGTAAAGGGCACGCAGTACGATCTCCCCGCGCACAGGCAGACAAAAAAAAATATCAATTTACAATGAAAAAGAGATTGGAAGAGCAGTACAATCTCTCATTACGACAGGATAGTGTTGAGGAAATTGTAGTTGAAAATAGAGAGAGACTGGATTTAATTGGTAAAAGTGGTACAAAGTACAGATCCAAAGCCGTAATTATTACAACGGGTACATTTCTTAACGGACTAATTCACATTGGCAACTCACAGGTGCATGGTGGGAGATCAAGTGAACCATCATCAGATAAATTATCAGCCGGGTTAAAGGATTTAGGTTTTGAGTTAGCCAGGCTGAAAACAGGAACATCGCCACGCCTGAACGGCAGGAAGATAAATTATGATATCCTGCAAGAGCAAGAGGGTGATAAACAACCTACAGCATTCTCTTTTTCTACCAAAAACATCCAGCAACCTCAGGTTAATTGTTTTATAACATATACAAATAAATTAACGCACGAAATTATCAGGTCAAACCTGGACCGTTCTCCACTTTACACTGGTCAAATTAAGGCAATTGGCCCGAGATATTGCCCTTCTATTGAAGATAAAATCACTAGATTTCCTCATAAAGAGCAACATCAGATATTTATTGAACCGGAAGGTCTCCATACTTCAGAGGTATATTGTAACGGCATTTCTACCAGCGCACCATTTGATGTTCAGGAAGCAATGGTCCATTCCATAAAAGGATTGGAAGAGACAAATATAACGCGTTATGGGTACGCAATAGAATATGATTATGTTCCACCTACCCAGATTAAACCTTCATTAGAGGCAAAAAATGTTGAAAATGTTTTTCTGGCAGGTCAGATAAACGGTACTTCAGGTTATGAAGAAGCTGCTGCGCAGGGAATCATGGCAGGGATAAATGCAGTTTTAAAAATCCGTGGTAGTAAACCTTTTGTTCTTGACCGTTCTGAAGCGTATATTGGTGTTTTAATTGATGACCTGGTGACAAAAGGGACTCGTGAACCATATAGAATGTTCACCTCCAGGGCTGAGTACAGACTCGTTCTCAGACATGATAATGCGGACAGGAGGCTCATGAAATATGGTTATAAGCACGGATTGATCAGTAAAAAGCAATGGGATGAGTTGTCAGTCAAAGAGAAAATTATTTCTGAAACAAATAAGTATCTTGAGTACAAAAAACACGGGGCAGACTCATTAATAAAACTATTGAGGCGTCCAGACATGAATTTCAAAACCTTGTTGGAACTTGACAAAGAACTAATGAATAAAAATATCCCTTCTTCTGCTCAAGAACAGATAGAAATTGAGGCTAAGTATAAAGGCTATATCAGCAGGCAAAACCAGCAAATTGAAAAGTTCAAAAGGATGGAAAACTTGATGCTTCCTGCTCAGTTTCACTATGATAACATACCGGGTTTGAGGAAAGAAGCACAGCAGAAGCTAGACAATCTTCGTCCTGTCTCCTTGGGACAGGCATCTCGCATCTCAGGAGTGTCTCCTGCAGATATTTCAATTCTGATGGTTTATTTGTTGAGTAAGGGCAAACCTGATACTCGAACAGTATCAGGCTCTTAAAGCATTGAACTATAAGAGCGTTGTCAATGTTTTGTAATTCGTTACATTATAAAGTTTAGTTTGCGTTTATTGTATACTCAAACCTCTTGAAAGAGAGAGATATCTCTTGTCCCGAAAAGTACTACCTTTTCATATTCATACTCATTAAGAATTCCGCATTTGTCTGTGTTTTAGATAGTTTGCTTGAAAGTAATTCTAACACTTCTGCAGGATTCATTTCATTAAGTACTCTTCGCAGTACCCACACTCTTTTTAATTCCTCGGGATCAAGTATTAATTCTTCCTTTCTTGTTCCAGACCTGTTTATATCAATTGCGGGGAACAGCCTCTTCTCTGCCAATCTTCTGTCTAAATGCAATTCCATGTTACCTGTGCCTTTGAACTCTTCGAAGATAACCTCATCCATTCTGCTGCCTGTATCGATAAGAGCAGTGGCAATTATAGTCAAGCTTCCACCTTCTTCAATATTTCTTGCAGCACCAAAAAATCTTTTTGGCTTCTGAAGTGCATTGGCATCAACACCACCTGACAGTATTTTTCCGCTATGTGGTATTTCAGTGTTATATGCTCTTGCCAGACGAGTGATAGAGTCTAGTAATATCACAACATCTTTTTTGAACTCTACCATGCGCTTGGCTTTTTCTATTACCATTTCTGCAACCTGTACATGCCGACTTGCCGGTTCATCAAAAGTAGAACCTATTACCTCTGCGTCGACAGCCCTGTCCATCTCTGTTACCTCTTCAGGACGTTCATCTATCAATAGTATTATCAAGTAAACTTCCGGGTGGTTTTTTGTTATACTGTTTGCGATTTCCTTAATAAGGACAGTTTTTCCTGTGCGGGGCGGGGCGACAATCAAACCACGCTGTCCTTTGCCTATTGGTGTTACCAGGTCCATTATTCTCATCTCTGTCTCATTTTTATTTGCTTCCAACAAGAGACGTTCGTCAGGATGGAGTGGTGTTAAGTCATCAAAAACACACATTTCATTTAAGAGGTCAGGGTTTTCATAGTTTATAGCTTCTACTCTGAGGAGGGCAAAATATCTTTCATTTTCTTTAGGAGGGCGTATTTGCCCTGAAACAGTGGCACCCGTTCTTATCCCAAACCGTCTTATTTGTGATGGAGATATATATATATCATCGGGACATGGTAAGTAATTGTAGTCCGGAGAGCGTAAAAAACCAAAACCTTCCGGTAGTACCTCAACTACTCCCTCTCCATACATAAGGCCATTCTGGTTTACTCGTTCCTTAAGTATTTTAAATATTAATTCCTGCTTTTTAAGGCCGGAATACTCCTTTATGCCTTCTTTTTTCGCAGTATCCTGAAGCGATTTTATTGTCATTTTTTGTAATGAGGTGATATGCATATCACCTTTTTTTATTTCTTCATATTTTTCATTTGTATTTTTATCTACGACGGGTGTGCTGGCTTTCTTAACTGCCTTGGTCGCTTTCGTAGTCTTTGTTGTTTTTGTTGAAGCTGTCTTAGTCGAAACCATGTTATTCTCCAAATTACTTTTTTGTTATAAATTGACACCAGAAATCTTTAACTTGATTTAATGTATCCTCTTTTGAATTGTTATTATTTATGATAATATCCGCAAGTTCCCTTTTTTGGGGTATTAAGCCTTGGAACTTTTCTCTCTTTGCTATTTCATCTAATGGCCACTTACGGCTGTACCGGACTCTTGACTCACATCTGTTTTTCTCAGTATCTGCAAACAAAATTATGTCACAGATATCTATTAAGTTTGATTCAACTAATAGTGCGGCATCTAATACAATAGCCTCTGTTGCTGTTTCAATCTGAAGTTCGGCAATTCTATTTTTAATTTTTTCTACTACCTTAGGATGTATTATTTTATTTAAAGCAGAGACCTCATCCTTGTCTGCAAATACGATTTCTGCTAACATGCGTCTTTCGATCTTGCCATCACTGTTCAGTATATGGTTTCCCCATCTTTTCGTGATCTTATCTGTAATGTCTCTGGTATTAATGAGATTATGGCAAATTTTGTCGGCATCAATAATATCAGCACCCAATGTGCCCAGCATTTCAGCGATTGTACTCTTTCCACTAGCTATACCACCAGTAATACCTATTACATTAACATGTCGCTTCATTCAGTTGCTATCATGATTATCAGCAAGAAAGGAGTTAAATCCATATGCAGTAAACAGTTCATTAAGTTTATTATTATTAAAATTTGTGAATCGGCACGATTCGAGGCGGAAATCGATAGGGACTTCTGTATTAATAGTTGCCAGACGCATTGATAATCTCGCCAATTCAGCATATTTCAATAAGTTTTCCTGTTTTTTCTTGCCTTTTATCCTGTCAATATTTGATAATACGTTATCGAGTGACTTCCATTCTCTAATAAGATTTAAAGCTGTCTTAAGTCCGATACCGGGAATACCGGGTATGTTGTCGCTTGAGTCTCCACTGAGAGCAAGAACATCAATAAAGTTTTTGGGCTCAATTCCCATTTCGTTTCGTATCTTATCGATATCCCTTATCTCCTTCTTTCTGGGATTGAAAACCTTTATATGTTTGTCCACTAACTGGTCCATGTCTTTATCTGTTGTTATAATTGTGCATTCTATATTTTCCATAGACACTTTCTTTGAAATAGTTCCAATTATATCGTCTGCCTCAAAACCTTTTATCGCAAAAATTGGTATATTGTAAGCTCTTATTAAATCGAACATTAGAGGTATCTGCGACGCCAGATCATCAGGTGTAGGTTTTCTATGCTCTTTATATTTTGCATATTCTAAATGCCTGAATGTAGGTCCTTTTGAATCAAAAGCGATTGCCATATAATATGGCTTGTCCTCTTTTACAATTTTACGTAACATCCTGGTAAATCCATACACCGCATTTATTGGTTGTCCAGAAGGAGTTGTTAAACCGATTATTGCATAGTATGCCTGATATAGTTGAGAATGTCCGTCAATAATAAAGAAATTTTTCGACACTTTTGGATATATATTTATAATGGAATTGTCTGTCGGTTCTAATACATTTTCACGTTTTAGGCAATAAGCAAGTGTTAGAGAGGTCTTTTGCAAGAAAAGGTTTCAGGTGATCTTTGTATATACTTTCAATAAATTTTTGTTAAATATGCAGAATTTTACTGATTATTTAAGTTTCCGGAGTTCACTGCGAATTTGAATGTTACAACAAGTATAATTGAAACCCAGGAGCTTGCTATTTCATTTCACAAGTGTGGCGCCAAGAAATGTTGAATACCTAACTAGATGGAAAATAGAGGTAATTCATGAATATTAGTTGTGTTTATCGTATTTGTCAAGCACTTTTTTTAATTTTCTCATAATAAGAGTTTCTGTTTTATCTCTAAATACAGTTATATGTTGTGAGTATTCATGTAAAAAACGGTGATAGATAATAGAGTTATAAATAATTAAAGTTTGTCTCTGTTCTTCTTATAATTATTTATGTAGCTTCTATTATGAACTAAATATGAACTGAAAAAAGTGATATTAAGAGCAAGAAATAACAGGCTCCGCTATTGCCGTGAGAAGAGTTTTTTCGTCAACCCTTTTTCAAGGTGGGCACTCTTTGTTAACCAATCTCCACGTTAAGCAAAGATTAAAGTCAGCAAAATAAAGCTCCCGATAGGACGTTTGTAGGTTTAAAAAAATTTCCTTCTAGCACGAACATAGCAGAGCCGCTTTCACACGACTTATATCAAATGTGATAATTTAATTCAAGCATATTCTTGACGCTTAATATGTAAGTCTTTGATATAGTTTCTCTTGACAGAGTTATTTGGTGGAAGTAGTATTGTGATGCTATGAAATTAGGTGCGAGTTATTTTGGAAACAGGACATTAAAGCATGTCGAAAAAGATATGGAGAAAATGATACAGGATGGGTGTAATCTTGTTATTCATACAATGAGTGAACACGATATCACTTATCATGCTGAAACCATGATTGATATTGTTCGGATGAGTAAAAATGTCGGGCTGGAGGTGTTCATGGACCCATGGGGGATTGGTAGGGTTTTTGGCGGTGAATCATTTTCAGCATTTGTAAAACTATTTCCGGAAGCAAGGCAGAAGTTGAGTTTTACGGAAGGTGACATTAATGTAAACAAGGCATGCATTAATTCAAGAACATTTAGAGATAAGATGTCTCAATGGATTGATCTTGCGGCAAGCACTGGCGCAGATGGTGTATTCTGGGATGAACCGCATCTCTTTTATGGAGAGTTTACTGAGTTGTTTGGTAAAACAAGAAAAATCTGGGGATGTACATGCCTCACATGTAAAGATATTTATAAGAACAGTTTCGGTTATGAAATGCCCCGGGAGTTTACGAATGATGTAATGGAATTCAGACAGGAAACCATATTAAATTTTTTAGAGTTTTTATCAGACCACTCTTCAAGTAAAGGACTTAAAAATGCAGTTTGTCTCTTTCCATTCAGTGAACCTAAATATGGTATATATGAGTGGGAGAAAATAGTTAAACTGAAGAATATAGATATATTTGGGAGTGATCCATACTGGATTTCATATAATAAACCCGTTGGTGAGTTTGTGGAGAAGGTGTCCAGAGAAGTCGTGCGTTTATGCGAAAAGTACCATAAGGAACCTCAAATTTGGATACAGGGATACAGAGTTCCTCTAGGGCAGGAAGAAGAGGTTTCTACCGCTATTAAAGCGGCTTTCAATTCAGGTGTAAGAAATATCGCGACATGGTGCTTTGAGGGAGGGGCATGTATGTCATATGTTGCATCTGACCGACCTGAAATGGTTTGGGGTAATATCAGCAAAGAATATAAGGCATTACGCAAAGTGCCTGAAGTTTGAAGTGCTGAAATGGTTAAAGTTAAGAAGCTCTTCTGCTTTATAGCTTTGGCTTTTTTAAAATATTAAGATACAACTATGAATACAAAAATAGAAAAAATCGCAAAGGGTATATTACAAGGAAAAGAGATAACATATGAAAAAGCTTCTTATTTGTTTGAGTTAAGAGGGCTTGATACTTATGACTTATTGTATTGGGCAAATCGTATACGCTATAGTTCATTTAAAAATGTTGTCAGTTTATGCTCGATAATTAGCGCAAGGCAGGGAAGTTGTTCGGAAGACTGCAGGTTTTGCTCTCAATCCAGTCGATACAAGACGGATATATCAAGTTTTCCATTAATTGAAAAAGAAAAAATCGCGGAGGCTGTAGAAAAAGGAAAGGAGTATAAATCGGATTGCGTAGGTGTGGTGACTAGTGGATACAGCTTGCAGGCGAGTGACAATTTTAACAAAATATGTGATGAAGCGTCTGCATTGGCTAAAAAAGATGGTCCACCTGTTCACACTTCAATAGGTATGATTACGAATGAAATGGCGGAGAAACTGGTCTCAAGTGGTGTAGAGATGATTAATCATAACCTGGAAACATCTGAGGACTACTATTCAAACATATGTACAACACATACCTATAATGATAGAGTAGAGACAATTAAGATTGCAAAGCGTGCTGGCTTGAAGATTTGCAGTGGCGGTATTTTCGGGGTCGGGGAGAGTGTTGCGGATAGATTAAACCTGGCTTTCAAACTGAAGGAGCTTGATGTCGATGCAATACCCATGAATTTTCTCAGTCCTGTTAAAGGCACGCCTTTGTCTGCGGAAAACTCATTGGAGCCTATGGATATATTGAAAATAATAGCCGTATATCGTTTCGTATTTCCGGATAAAGAAATTAAGGTTGCAGGGGGAAGAGAAGAAAATCTCCGTGATGTACAGAGTTGGATGTTTTATGCGGGAGCAAATAGCACGATGATTGGCGATTATCTTACTACAAGGGGGAAACTGCCGGAGGACGATTTGCAGATGATAAGAGATTTGGGGATGAATTATAAAATGGGAGAGATGCAAAACCATTGAATTACGATGTTGTTGGATTAGGGCAATGCTGTATTGATTATCTAGGGGTTGTAGAACAATATCCAGGTATTAATGAGAAGGAAGAGGTAAATGATCTCACTGTTCAGGGCGGGGGGCCGGTAGCAACTGCAATGGTTACGTTGTCCAGGCTTGGAGCTTCTACTACTTTTATTGGAAAGATATCTGATGACTATTTTGGTAGCTTGATTAAAGACAGCTTAACAAGCGAATTTGTCAATATTGATCACATTATTGTAGAGAAAGACAAAAGATCTCAATTTGCTTTTATCGTAATAGAAAAGGAGACAGGCAAAAGGACTGTTTTGTGGTCCAGGGCGACGGTAACACCTTTAAGGTTAGAAGAGATAAACAGAGGTGTGATCAATACCGCAAAAGTATTACTTCTGGATGGACTTATGAAAGAAAGTTCAATGGCTGCCGCTGAATATGCAAGGGAAGCAGGGGTAACAATTGTTGTTGATGCTGGTAGTATGAGAGAAGGAACATTAGCGCTTGTAAACTTGTCCGATTACTTTATCGCATCAGAAGATTTTGCAAGACAATTTTCCCATGATAATGATCCAAAAGTTGCCGCAATGGAGTTAATAGGACTTGGTGCAAAAATAGTAATAGTGACACTTGGCGAAAAAGGAAGTATTTCTGTCACTTCAGAAGAGTGTTTTTATCAACCGGCATTCAATGTAAGGGCTGTCGATACGACCGGATGTGGAGATGTGTTCCATGGTGCTTTTATTTTTGGGTTACTGCAAAAGTGGGATTTAAACGAAACAATAAGATTTGCCTCTGCCACTGCCGCTCTTAAATGCAGTGAGATTGGAGGTAGAACTGCTATTCCTGACCTCAGGGAAGTGGAGGTATTTCTGGAGAATGACAACGATAATTGGCCAACAAGTTTGGAAAATGTTTCTTGATTCTCTTCTTGAGAAGGAGGGGAAAGCGGTGGTCATGAATCTATAAGTTTTTATCAGCTTTCTGGATAATTACTGATAATATTCCTTAATGATAAGATTAATGTCTGAGAACTCAAAAAAACAATCCGCAGTATTATCAAAGAAGTACTCTTTGCAAAAACATATATCAACTCTTTTGGGTTTAGCAATAGCGCTGACCTACTTACTCTTCATGGTTTTTTTCGGATCAAAAGTCTTAAAACATCTCATTTCGTTAATAACAGTGAATGAATATCTATTAATAGCTCTATATATATCAGTATTTATTATCATCATTGATATTGTAACTGTTCCTTTAAGTTTCTATGGGGGTTTTGTTCTTGAACATATGTATAAATTATCAAATCAGAAAATTTCAGGATGGTTCAAGGATGAGTTAAAAAAGTTTTTGATATCACTGCCACTTATTATAGTTATGGTTGAGATAATGTATATATTTCTCAGGAATTTTCCGGATACGTGGTGGATTTATATTACCATGATCTGGATTTTTTTCTCATTGATTATGGCTAAACTTGCTCCTGTTCTTATCTTTCCACTATTCTATAAAAGTGTGCCTTTAGATAATAAAGAAGTTAAAGAAGGATTGCAGTCACTTGCAGAAGGTACCGGTATTAATATTGAGGGAGTTTATAAAATCAATTTGAGTAAAGATACAAAGAAGGCTAATGCTGCCCTTGCCGGTATGGGAAGTACCAGAAGGGTGCTTCTGGGAGATACACTGTTAGATTCATATTCACCTGCTGAAATAAAATCAGTGTTTGCTCACGAGTTAGGTCATCACATATACCATCACATATGGAAAATGTTAGCCATTGGTACTATATCAGGCTGCTTGGGGTTTGCGTTTTGTCACTTAGTGCTGTCAAAAGTGATAATAGTTTTGGGGTATCAGAATATACACGATATCGCTGCGTTTCCAATCGTCTGTATGTCCCTGGCAGTTTCTGCCTTTCTGTTTTTACCAATTCAAAATGCTTTCAGCCGGAGGTTTGAAAGGGCGTGTGACAGATATGCGATTGAGCAAACCAATGACCCGGAAGCATTCATTTCCGCTATGGATAAACTGGCAGAACAGAATCTGGCAGACAGAAGCCCAAACAGGTTTGTAGAATTATTGTTTTACAGCCATCCGCCAATATCAAAACGCATTGAGATGGCAAAAAGATGAGTTTTGCAATAGATGACGAAGAGGATATATGTAACATTCTGGATCAGTTTTCACTAAAGATGGTCACACGGTTAAGAGTATTACAAGTAGTACTAAGGCCATCAAATTAATACAGAGTGAAGGAATAATCGGAAAGTTCATGATAAAAGTAATAGAGAGCTGAATGTAGATTTTGTTGTTAAAAAACCTTTTGATTTAAAAAAATTATCATGGCATATACATAAGTTGTTCGGTAATGCATGATTAAGGAGCTAAGCTATGTCAAAGAAAAAGATTCTGGCGGTTGACGACGAGCCAAACCTGACCCATTCACTCAGAAGAACACTTACGGCAACAGGGAAATATGAAGTAAGGGAAGAAAACTCGGGGGCATGTGCGTATAAATCCGCTCTGGAATTTCAACCGGACATAATCATACTTGATGTAATGATGCCTGGTATTGGTGGAGGTGCGATTGCTGAAAAGATCCAGGATAATGATAATTTAAAACATATTCCTATAGTGTTTTTAACCGGTATATTAGAACAACAAGAAGTGGAATCTACCGGCAGCAATATTAGTTGTCACACGTTTTTGGCTAAGCCAGTTAACCCTGATGATCTGATCACATGTATTGAGAAAAAGTTGGGTAAATAGTTTTAAAAGCCATTGTTTCAATAATCAACATAGTGTTTAAAAAGCTAACATAATTATGGAAGTCAAAAAAATACTGTAAGTTGAGACTGTTTTCAGAGAAATCAGACATTAGTTTTTGTATGCATGAGTAATAAGACCCTAAGGTGCGAGTAGAAAAAATATAAAAACTGTAGAATTTGTTGACAGGGTTTTTCGTTGAAATTACCGGCAATTGTTGTGCTTAGATAGTGCGCGTATTCGCTCTGGACAGAGCGTTAGTTTGGCTCGCCAAACGGGATGTTATGTAAAATGGCAAATCTTCACATATGATTTTGCACAGTTGTGTATGATGCATTTGACGGGTAAAAATCTTCAATTAAAATCATGTGGTATAGTAGCTAAGTTGAATGAAAGCATTTGCCCTGTATGCAATTGCTTTCTCGTTGAAAGCAGTTAGAACTTATATATATTCATATAGAACTCTCTTAACACATAGTCTTACGTTGTATTTTGAGCTTGATTTTCTATTGTTTTAGACGTACTGTATTACTTCAAAGATTATATAAACCTTTAATATGGAACTTTAGAGAAAACAATGTTCTTACAAAAAATTACAGGTCTGAGTTTTGCTCACTCACAACATTATCTTTCAGAGGAGGGTTTTTTGAACCTATCCGCATGACTATTTTTGTTTGGCCAGGCTCTTTCATCGGTTGAGAAATAATAAAAAACCATTTCCATAAAATTGATACTGGAGCAAACCTGAATGGAAAAAAAGAAAATTGTAAAAAAAAAAATTCCTGCTTCCAAAAAAATAAAGAAACCCGTTACTTCTAAAAAAACAGGTAAAGCTGAAATAACAAAAAATAAGGCACCTCTTAATGTAGATAAAGTGTTATCTAAAAAGATAACAACACTAAAGAACGCAGGCACCGTTCTCATCAAAGACAACTCAAGCAAAAGCACGAACGGTACTAAATCTTTTCCTATTGTCGGTATCGGGGCTTCTGCGGGTGGGCTTGAAGCGCTAGAGGGTTTTTTTGTAAGTATGCCTTCTCAATCCAACATTGCCATTATAGTTATCCAGCACCTTGCACCCAGGTACAAGAGCATCATGGGTTCTCTCCTGAAGAAATATACAAAGATGAAGATATTTGAGATAAAGGACGGAATGAAGGTTGATCCGAACAGCATCTATCTCAATCCCCCTGATAATGATGTGGCTATTATGAGCGGTACCTTACAGTTGATCGAACCCCTGAAGTCCCATGCACTCAGACTGCCTATTGACAGTTTTTTTCGTTCACTTTCAGAAGACCAGGGCAAAATGGCAATTGGTATTGTCCTTTCCGGTACGGGGACAGATGGTACACTGGGGCTGAAGGCGATCAAGAGTGAGGGAGGAATGGCCATGGTACAGGATGAAGGCCAGGCAAAATATGACTCTATGCCAAGAAGCGCCATAAACACTGGCCTTGTTGACTATATCCTCCCCGTAGAAAAGATGCCGGATGAGCTTGCCAGATATGTTAAACATCCATATATTGAAAAGGACGCAATTACCGGTACCACTGAGCAGAAATACCAGAACAATGTAACAAAGGTACTCATTCAGATCCGCAGCAAAACAGGTCATGACTTTTCCCACTATAAACAGAATACTATCCGCAGGAGAATTGAGAGGCGGATGGCCGTGCACCAGATAGACAAGATATCACACTATCTCGATTATATTCGTGAAAACCCGTTAGAAGTGACAACCCTTTACAAAGATCTTCTTATAGGGGTAACAAATTTCTTCAGAGATCCCGATGCGTTTGATATCCTGGAAAAAGAGATAATATCTGAAATCCTAAAGACCAGAAAGGGTGACAATATACGTGTATGGGTTCCCGGTTGTGCCACCGGAGAGGAGGCGTATTCCATAGCTGTTATCTTTGCGGAACTCATTGAAAAGTCGCAAAAGCACTTCAATATTCAGATATTTGGTACCGATATAGATGAAGACGCCATAGAGTATGCGCGAGCGGCTATTTATCCGGAGAGTATTGCGGCAGATATATCGAAGGAGAGACTAAAACGTTTTTTTGTAAAAGAGGACAGTACCTATAAGGTAAACAAACAGATCCGTGAGATGTTGGTATTTGCCACCCAAAGCCTGATAAAAGATCCTCCTTTCTCCAGGCTGGATCTGGTCTCATGCAGAAACGTCCTGATCTATATGGACTCTGTGCTACAGAAAAGAATACTGCCGGTTTTTCACTATACACTGAATAAGGATGGATATCTGTTTTTAGGTTCTTCAGAGACTATCGGAGAACATTCAGACCTTTTTTCAACAATGAATTCTAAGTGGAAGATCTATAAACGGCAGGGAGAGCTTGCAGACAGAACCATTGGATATCCTATTACTGAGAATGTGGAACTTTCCAGGGAATTACCGGTTGTTGAAGGCAGGAAATATCTGAAGGAGACTAATATATATCAGATGGCAGAAAGGGAGATCCTGGATAAATACGCTCCGCCGTTTGTCCTGATTAATGATAAACACGAAATCCTTTATGTTAATGGCAAGATACATAAGTACCTGTTGACACCTTCGGGTGTACCTGTCTTTAATATCCTGAAGATGGCACACGAAGACCTGCGCTACAAGCTGACTTCCGTTCTCCATAAACTGGGCAATAAACAAGAGGCTATTGTCAGCAGGGGGTTGAAGGTGAGGGATAATGGTAATTTCCGAACGGTCGATCTGACCGTTAAACCCTTTTCTCCAGGAAAAGATACCGATGGGATGATAATGGTCATTTTTGAGGAAAAGGAACCTCCTGAAAAGCCCGCGAAGAGGAAAACAACCTCGGGTAGGACCAGAAAAGAAGACCCGCAGATAACAAATATGAAACAGGAGCTGAAGTCTGCAAAAGAGTATCTGCAGGCAACGATCGAAGAACTGGAGACATCCAACGAAGAGCTCAAGTCTGCTAATGAAGAGATGCAGTCTACCAATGAGGAGCTTCAGAGTACCAATGAGGAGTTGGAAACCTCTAAAGAAGAGCAACAGTCCACAAATGAGGAGCTGGAAACGGTAAACTCTGAACTCCAGAATAAGGTAAGCGAACTCTCACGCGCCAATAACGACCTCAACAATCTTCTTGCAAGCACTGATATTGCTACTATTTTCCTTGATACCAAACTGAGTATAGTACGCTTTACCCCTTCATTGACAAAGTTATTTAATGTGCTGCCGTCAGATCTTAACCGTCATATTGGTGATATTACTGCAAAATTCAACTCCGATACGCTCTATCAGAATGCGGAAACAGTGCTGAATACATTAGTTCAAACAGAGCAAGAGATCCAGGCCAATGACGGCAGCCGTTATAGTGTACGTATTTTACCCTATCGTACAGTTGAAAATCTCATTGATGGTATCGTATTGACGTTTGTGGATATAACGAATGTTACTAAGCTGAGAATTAAGGAGCAAGCGTTTCGTGAATATGCGGAGAACCTTGTTGAAACGGTGCGTGAGCCTCTTGTTGTGTTGGACTCCTGCCTGCGTGTAGTATCTGCAAACAGATCATTCTATCAGACATTCAAGGTTGCAGTACAAGAAACAGAAGGCAGATTTATTTACGATCTTGGGAATCGTCAATGGAATATTCCAAAGCTACGGAAATTATTGGAAGAAGTACTACCGGAGAAGAAAATTATAAATGATTTTGAAGTTGAGCATATTTTTGAATCTATTGGTGAAAAAACTATGATACTCAATGCACGGCAAGTAATTCGAGAAGAAGAAGGAAGATTAATTCTTCTGGCCATAGAGGATGTCACTGAGCGGAACAAAGCAGAAAAAGAAAAAATAGATGAAATAAAAAGCGTTACTGTATTTCCTGATAAAAATCCTAACCCCGTGCTACGAGTTAAAAGAGACGGCATTATTGTATATGCCAACAATGCCTGTGAGCCTTTATTAAGTGAATGGAATACAGAGGTTAATAACCCAATATATGAAGACTTAATGCAAACAGTAAAGAATGTATTACGCTCTGGAAAAGCCAAAGAAATTCAGGTTACAGCGGGTAGTACAATCTTCTCATTACAGTTTGTACCGGTAGCCGGAACAGATTATGTTAATGTTTATGGTATTAAAAGTACCAGAAAATAAGAAGATTGATAAAGAATAAAAAACAAATAACAAACAAAATCAGTAGGCAAAGCCTAAGACTTGCGCCTATTGGAGAAAGCAGCCCAGAACGGTTGCCCTTCGAAACACGTATTTTTTTAATAACATTTGTCTGAGTTGTAACGAAAATGAAGAGAGAAAATCCTGACGAGAAAAAATCGCCTGAACTTCGTAAAAAAGCAGAGAAAAAGCTCAGTCATGAGACAATAGATATAGAGAAACTCTCAGAGGCAGACGTCCGCAAACTGGCACAAAAGCTCCAAGTGTATCAGATAGAGCTGGATTTGCAGAATAAAGAGCTCAGGATGTCACAGCAGAAACTTGAAGCTTCAAGAGACAGGTATTCAAGGTTATATGATTTTGCTCCGGTTGGGTATCTTACCATTAGTGAAAAAGGATTAGTTCTTGAGGCTAATCTAACATACGCCTTAATGTTAGGTTTGGAGCGAGGTTCGTTAATAAAAAACGATTGTCAGATTTTATTGCCAGGGAAGATCAAGATATATTTTATCTTTATCACAAACATGTTTTAAAATCAAAAAAACGGGAAATATGTAAATTAAGAATGATGAAAAAGGATGGTACTCAATTCTATGCACAACTGGAAAGTGAAATAGAGTTTGATCAAAATGGCCATCAATGCAGGATAATCATAACTGACATCACTATACAAAAGCGGGGGGAGGAGTCTCTCCGGCAGCAATTCCATATCAATAAGACTATTACGGACAATGCCGCATCATGCCTTTTCATGATGGACAAACAAGGCTATCCTACATTTATGAATCCCGCTGCCGAAGCGGTAACGGGCTACACACTGGATCAGATCTGTGCAATGCCGCTTCACGATTCAATTCACCACCATCATCCTGACGGAAGACCGTATCCAAAGTGTAATTGTCCCATTGACAATGCCGAGGCGGAAATGAAGGGTTACGAGGACATATTTATTCGCAGGGACGGTACCTTTTTCCCCGTGATCTGTTATATTGCGCCGCTGGAGGAGAAAGGTAAAGATGTTGGTTGCGTTCTGGAATTTCACGACGTAACCGAACAGAAGAAAGTGGAGAGAGAGTTGCTAAAACACAAAGAACAATTAGAAACTCTTGTCGATGAAAGGACGAAAGCATTAGAAGAAAAAGTTCTGAAATTAAACAAAAGCGAAAAAGCCCTGCTCTATATGCTTGAGGATATGAAATACGTTTCTAAGAAGCTAAAACAACGCTCTGCAGAACTTGAAGCATCTAACGAAGAGCTGAATACTTTCAGTTACTCGGTTTCACATGACCTGCAGGCGCCATTAAGAGGTATAGATGGTTTTAGCAAGATACTCATCACGGAATATGCAGATGTTCTTGATGAGCAGGGAAAATCACATCTGCAGCGTATACGTAAAGCAACCATGAAAATGTCACATCTCATCAACGATTTGTTATCGTTCTCACGTATATCCAGCTATAAAACAAGATATGAGTCTCTTGATTTAAGCCAGAAAGTCGGGAGTATCGCAATAGAACTTAAGGAGGCTAGTGAGGCTGGGCACCGGGTAGATTTTATTATACAGGAAGGAGTTGTTGCTTATGGGGACAATAAATTGTTGAATATTGTACTTGATAATTTATTACAAAATGCCTGGAAGTTTACGGCAAAAAAACCCAGGGCAAAGATAGAGTTCGGGGTTACACATGTTAATGGTGAAGAGGTATATTTTATTCGAGATAACGGCGTTGGTTTCGATATGAAATATGCAGGCAAGCTCTTTGGTACCTTTCAGCGTCTGCATTCCGAGAAAGAGTATATGGGAACCGGGATCGGTCTGGCGACGGTCAGACGCATCATAAATCGGCATGGTGGACAGGTATGGGCCGAAGGGCAGGAAGAAAAAGGTGCAATTTTTTATTTTAAACTTCCAGGTATAAAAAAGAAATGAGCTCCAGTATGAAAAAAGAAATTAGGGTTTTATTGGTAGAAGATAATTCAGACGATGTTATTTTTATATTGAATGTATTAAAAGCGCAGAAAAATATTTGCAATGATATTGATGTGGTTACTGATGGTGCAGAAGCCCTGGACTACCTATTTAAGGAGAGGGATTCTGGACACCATTATAAGCATATCTTACCAACATTTATCATTATGGATATAAAACTGCCCAAAGTGAATGGGTTGGAGGTATTGCAGAAAATACGCGCTGACGAACGGACAGCATTTATTCCTGTTATCCTTCTGACTTCGTCAACACACCAGGGAGACCTGATCAATGGTTACAAATATGGTTGTAACAGCTATGTATCGAAACCCATAGAGTTTGAACAATTTGCTGAAACGGTGAAAAATATCGGATTATACTGGTCGCTGGTGAATGAAACACCATCATTATAATAAGAGGAGGAAACGAGCAGACTGATTCATGTATTGATAGTTTGAAACCAGGGAAGGCGCGCATGATAGTTGAGGAAAGAGAAGCCGGCAGCCTTTTGCTTTTATTAAGCGGGAAATGCATGAGGCAAAGAATCGTGCTACATAGCTCACTGATGAAATAAGAAATTGAAGTTTCCGCAGACAGGACGATTATCTTTTTTACCATTTGTACCAGTAGTCGGAACAGAATATGCTAATGTTTATGATGTTGGAATTACCAGAGACTGATAAGGTTGATAAATGGTAAAAAACAAACGTATGGTGAGGCTTTAATCTTGCTCCTTTTGGGGAAACAACTCTGAAGGGCCGCCATGCGAAACACGTAATTATTTTTCATAACATTTATCGCATTTGTAACGAAAATGAAGAAAGAACACCCTGACGAAAAAAAACCGTCTGAACTTCACAAAAAAGCAGAGAAAAAAATCAAACCTGAAACAATAGGTATAAAAAAACTCTCTGATGCAGAAGTACGCAGACTGGCACACAAGCTTCAGGTATGCCAGATAGAGTTAGAGATGAAGAATGAAGAACTCAGAAAGACCCGGTTAGCGAGTGAAGAGCTATGCCGGAAATATTTAGCCCTATACGACTACGCCCCGGTTGGATATTTGACTATTGATCATAATGGATTAATTATTGATGCCAATCTTACACTGGCAACAATGCTGGGCATAGAACGCGGCTTTCTGATAAATAAACTACTGTCCGCATACATCACCAGAGAATATAAGGACAAATACTATCTATACAGAAGGAAAAATTATGAAAAGTTATTACATAATAGTTGTGAATTAAAGATGGTTAAAAAGGGTGGGGCCGCATTCCATGTACAGCTCAAATGTGAGGTGGCAAGGGATTCAGATGAGAATCCCAAATTCTGGAAAGTAATTGTAACTGATATCACCAGGCAAAAATGGCTTGGTGAAGAATTGAAAAAAAGTGAAAGGCGTCTCAACGAAACTCAGCGTTTGGCTAAAACAGGAAGTTGGGAGTATAGCCTTGAAAACAAACAAATTACATGGTCTAATGGACAGTATAAAATTTTTGGATATGAACCAGCAGAATTTGAGCTTACCTATCATAACATTGTTAAAGCGGTTCATCCGAATGACCGTAAAACTTTTTTAGAAAATAACCGCCGTAGTATTAATGAAAATAAATCATATAGTTATGAATATAGAATAATTCGGCCTGACGGTGCCGTGTTGTACCTTCATTCAAAAGCAATACTAATAAAGGACGATTCAGGAAAGTTACTTAAGATGCAGGGAACATCCGTGGATGTATCTGAGCAGAAGCAAGCCGCGTTAAAGTTAAAAGAAACTCAAAGACAATTGGAATCTCTTGTCGACAAAAGGACCAGAGAATTGAAGGGAAGAGTAGCTGAACTGGAACGTTATCATGACGCCACCGTGGACCGCGAACTGAGAATAAAGGAACTGCGGGATGAAAACGAGAAACTTAAGGATAGATTGAAAAAAAGGGATGAGATATAAATCCCCCTATCGAATAGAGAAAGCATAAGCATATAAAAAACACAAAAGAAAGAAAAAATGATTTTAGAGTTTGAGAGATTTACTGAAGTGCCGAACTAACAGGGACTATACTGGTTGCTCTTCAATGATCCACCACTTTAGAAAAAGAGAGTTTGAATGAATAAGTCAATTCATGTATTGGTAGTAGAAGATTCAGAAGACGACACGTTATTGATTATCGAGGAAATAAGACGCGGGGGATTTGAACCAACTTTTGAACGAGTGGAAACGTATGAACACATGGAAGTTGCGCTCGATAAGGGGGGATGGGATGTTGTTATCTCAGATTATGCAATGCCTATTTTCAATGCACCGGCGGCATTGAAACTACTTCAGGAAAAAAAGAGTAATGTTCCATTTATTATTATCTCCGGAGCAATTGGAGAAGATGTTGCTGTGGCAATGATGAAAGCGGGAGCGCACGATTACCTCATGAAAGACAATCTTGCCCGTCTTGTTCCTGCAATTGAGCGGGAAATGCAAGAGGCATCGAATCGTACCGAACGCATACAGATAAAAAGAGAAATTGAACATCTTGCCTCCTTTCCGCAGATGAATACCGATCCTATTTTAGAGGTAAATTTTTACGGGATGGTTACTTTTTATAATAGTGCAGCTTGCAAGATAATAGATAAATTAGGTCTCAAAAAAGACGCAAACCTGTTTTACCACAAAGATATAAAAGAGATCCTTAAAGGTATTAATAAGAAAAATGGAAAACACTTATGCCGTGATGTAAAAATAGGGAGTTTAACATTTGAAGAGAATATATATCTTATACCAGAGTTTAAAGTTTTGCGCATTTACGCGAGAGACATCACAGAGCGCAAGCAGGCAGAAGAGAAGTTGTATGAGAGTGAGGTGCGATTTAGAAGTATTTTTGAACAGGCAGCCGTAGGCATAATACATGTTGCCGGGAATGGTAGATTTCTCAAAGCTAATAAGTGTTTTTGTAAAATCATAGGATATACAGAGTTGGAAATACTTGAACGTACGTTCTGGGACATTACTCATCCGGATGATATTCATAAACAAGAACAGTCTCGAAGAAATGTTCTTGAGGGGAAAGCTTCCAGCTATAACATAGAAAAACGTTACATCAGGAAAGACAATTCCATTATCTGGGTGAATCTATCGGTGTCACTGGTACGAAAACCTGGAGGTGAACCGCATTACTTTGTTTCCGTTGTCGAGGAGATCACCGAACGCAAGAAGATTCAGGAAACACTCTTACAGTCAGAGAAATTAAGATCCCTTGGTACAATAACAGCAGGGATTGCCCATGATTTTAATAATATCCTGACGCCAATTAAGGGTTATGCTGATATTATGCTGAAAAAACTGCCTTCCTCCGATCCTTTATATGAGAATCTGGAACATATTTTAAAATCAGTATACCGGGCCGAAGAGATGGTGAAGCAAATTTTATTGTTCAGTAAGAAAGCCAAAATAGAACAGAAACCAGTAGCGTTGGGTCTAATTGTTGAAGAGGTGGTTAATCTGCTGCAACCTATCATCCCTACGACTATTGAAATTCGTCAACGACTTGACGATTCCTGTGAAAAAATCCAGGCTGACCCATCGCAAATGCATCAGCTCATTATGAATCTCTGTACCAATGCCTTACAGGCGATGGAAGAAAAGGGCGGTGTGCTCACTATCGATATGAAGCAGGTCAAAATTGACGGCTTAACAGCGAAATATCATCTTAACCTGAATGAGGCTGAATATATACGTTTAACTGTTACTGATACCGGAATTGGTATGGACAAAGCTACTAAAAATCGTATTTTTGAACCATTCTTCACTACAAAAGCAGTTGATAAGGGGACAGGTTTAGGGATGTCAATGGTTCACGGCATTGTGAATAGTCATCATGGCGACATTCATGTATACAGTTCTCCGGGAAAAGGTACATCATTTCATATCTTTCTACCTGTCATCAAATATGAATTGGAACCTGAGAAAAGAGAGACGGCAGAGATTGTGTGTGGGCAGGAATCTATTCTGGTTGTCGATGATAATGAAGATGTTACAAAGATTATGAAGCAGATGCTGGAAAGTCTTGGCTATAAAGTAGATATTTACAAAATCAGTATTGAAGCGTTGAAAGCTTTTCATAAGCAGCCGGACAAATATGATTTACTGATTTCCGATTTAACAATGCCGAAGATGACCGGATTGGATTTGTCAGAAAAGATACAGAAGCTCCATCCGGGATTTCCGATCATAATTATAACAGGTTACTGCGACACTCTTACAAAGGATACTCAAAGAGAGTATGGTATTAAAAAAATTATCAAGAAGCCGATTATGATGGAAGAACTGGCTAAAACCGTTCGGGAAATTCTGGATAAGTGATTTAATGGAGGATTATTGAAATGCGTATATTGGTCATTGACGATGATAAAGCTATATTGAAATTGATTACTACCATGCTGAATCAAGAAGGTTACGATTTGATTACAGCGAGCAATGGAAAAGAAGGGTTACAATTATTAAGCCAGGAATCCGGCATTGATCTAGTAATATGTGACATGATAATGCCGGAGAAAGAAGGAGTTGAAACTATCCATGAAATAAAGCAGGATTATCCGAATATCAAGGTGTTGGCAACCTCAGGCGGAGGGTACATCAGCGGCAGTAAATACCTTACTATGGCACAACAACTTGGAGCAGACACCGTACTGAAAAAACCGTTTGTTTATCAGCAATTAGTAGACGCTGTACAAGAACTTTTAGGAACAAAATAGAGTCAAACCTTTATTATTCAATAATAAACTGCCCATTTCAGTGTTTCAGTTTCTTTCCTTAATTTTCTGTCTTTTTCTGCCATTGCTTCTACTCCCTTTAACACATCACTTACTGTTGATCCCTTTATACCAAAATATCGTCCGATTTCTTCATTCTTCTCATTACTCATTATTTTAGATAGATAGTTGTTCTTCTATCATTTCTTCCTTTGCCCCTTCTGAGCAATTCTTCTCTTCAAATTAATATTAAAAGAAATTGTTTCAATAATTAACGCATTGTTTAAATTGTATACATAATTTTGAGAATTATTAGAAATATTCTGTGTAATTTCAAGAAATAACAATGCAATTTCTGCAAATTCTCGTCATGACGGAATGAATACAGGAGAATATCCACGCATAAAATGAAATTCAAAAAGTGTTATTATTCAAAACCCATTCTTTCATAAGGAGTTATAAAGCAAGCATATACTCTAATTGCTTTGGCTAATGGATTATTAATCATGGTCTTTGAGAAAAATATTTGAAATTAACAATTGGCAACAATTTTGCGAAATCAATCTTGTAAAATTCGCAGTTATGGTTAAAAATGTTTATAAAATTAAAAATTATCAAGATATTAATATCGTTATTTAATCTGGTATCTTTTTGTTCAACATCATTTGTCGGTTACATAAGGTTCCTTGTTACTGAAAACATGTTCAAGTCTCTTAGTATAAAAACAAAGTTGATTACATCATTTTTCTTGGTTGGCATATTCTCGATCAATATTACGGGATTGATATGTTATCTAAATTCAAAAAACACATTAGAGAAAGTGTATTCGAATAAACTTGCGGCAATTAATGCAACTAAAAGAGAACAGATTAAAGAATATTTCAATCAAGTCAGAAATCATGTTATATCGTTATCTGGTGATTATATGATTATCGATGCTATGAATCAATTCAAGAGAGCTTTTCGTGACGTTAAAAAGGGGAAAAAAAATGACGATAGTAAGATTTTTCAATATAGATCAGACTTAAGTAATTATTATGGAGGTGAGTACCTTGCGAGATTGAATCGAAACACAAAAGAGAGAAGAACGATTGAGCAATATTTTCCGTCAGATGATGAGGCAATAATCCTCCAGTATCATTATATCGCAAATAATCTGAATCCAACCGGTTCTAAAGACAATCTTGAAATTGCATCAGATGGAAGCCAATACAGTAAAGTTCACTCAAAGTATCATCCTGTAATTCGTGATTATCAGAAAAGATTCGGTTATTACGACATTTTTCTGATTGACGAACAGACTGGTCATATAGTCTATAGCGTTTTTAAAGAAGCTGATTTTGCCACAAACCTTCTGACTGGGCCATATCAAGAGACAAATCTTGCCGGGGTTTTTAAAGAAGTACGGTATGCAACTGATAAGGAATTTGTCAAACTGGTTGATTTTGATTTTTTTGATCCGTCTTACGCAGACCCTGCGTCATTTATTGCATCACCCATCTTTGATGGAGAGAGAAGAATCGGTGTTCTGGTCTTCCAGTTGCCCATAAATAAAATAAATAGAGTGATGACAGGGAATGGTAATTGGAAAAAGGAAGGCCTGGCAGAAAGCGGTGAAACTTATATCGTTGGCTCAGATTACAAATGCGAAATGATTCCCGGTTTCTTATTGAAGAACCTGGCAAGTACTTTGAATTACTTGAAGAATCTGGCACAGATAAAGAAGTGATAAATCAAATTAAATTACATTCAACATCAATCATGTTCCAGGAAATACGTACAGAGTCAGTTAAAAGTGCTTTGGAAGGGAATACAGATACGTTAATAGTAGATGATTATAGAGGCATTCCCGTATTAAGTTCGTATGCGCCGTTGAATATTGCAGACGTTAACTGGGTAATACTATCTGAAATTGATATGAAGGAGGTGTTGGTACCATTATATGCGATAGGTAATAAAATTTTTCTGTTAACAGTAATTGTTTCTTTATTAGTCACAATTATTGCAGTTTCAATTTCAGATAATCTTTCAACTGCTATTCTTCAACTCGTTAAAGGTGCAAATAGTATAGCAACAGGTGACTTTACAAATAAAATTAACATTAACCGGACTGATGAACTCGGGTACCTTGCAACTTCTTTAAATTATATGAGGATAAAACTGGATCAATCAGGCAGAAGTTTAAAAGAATCTGAAAAGAGATATCGATTATTATTAGAATCATTAAAAGAAGGTGTATATCAAGGTGAACTTGGTAAAGAAGGCGCATTTACCTGGGTTAATCAAACAGCTGCTGAAATGTTTGGTTATAAATCACCTGAAGAAATGATTGGGACAAAGGTAAATGAAATATATGTAAACATTGATGATGGAAGAACGCAGTTAGAGATGCTTGAGAAATATGGTGTCTTGAGTAATACTGTGTATTTATGTAAGAATAAAAGCGGTGATTGTTTTTACGCCGAATGTTCATCTCATTTAGTTAAAGATAAAAAAGGTAAACAATGTCGTATTGAAGGAATAATTAGAGTTATTACAGAGCGTAAAAAATCTGAAAATCGTCTTATTGCTCAGCATGCCGTGACAAAAATATTGTCAGAGTCAGGAACAATAAAAGTTGCTTTTCAAGGAATTTTAAAAGTTATATGTGAAGCGCTGGATTGGAACTTTGGTTCGTTATGGTTGCAACACGAACATGACTATGTATTGCGTTGTTTGTATCTCTGGCACGTTCCAGACTTACAATTTTCGGAATTTAAGAAAAAGACTAAAGAAATTAGTTTTTTACCCGGAATTGGCTTGCCGGGACGTGTATTGTCAAATGGCAAAGCGGCCTGGATCAACGACGTTGTAGTGGAATCAAATTTTCCAAGAGCAACCGCCGCATCGAAAGTAGGGTTGCATGGCGCCTTTGCCTTTCCAATTATTGCCAATACTGAAATACTTGGGGTTATCGAGTTCTTTAGTCAGAAACCAGAAGAGCCAGACAAAGAGTTGCTTAATATGATGGAGGCAATTGGTAGTCAGGTAGGTCAATTTATCAAACGTAAGCAGGCAGATGAACAGGTTAGTAAGTTGTCTCGCGCTGTCGAACAAAGCCCGGTGTCTGTTGTTATTACAGATACAAAAAATAATATTGAGTATGTTAATAGAAAATATACTGAAGTAACTGGATATTCTTTAGAAGAAGTCAAAGGGAAAAACCCAATAGTTTTAAAAACAGTTGAAGAGAATGTTGAAGAACACAAAGAACTTTGGAAAACCATTACATCTGGTAAAGAATGGCAGGGAGAATTCTGCAATTTTAATAAGAATGGTGAAATATATTGGGAATCAGAATCTATTTCACCAATCAAGAACTGCGATGGTATCATAACAGGTTTCATTCAGTTAAAAGAAGATATTACAGAACGCAAGTTGGTGCAAAGTCATCTTAAAACACAACTTGAGGTTGCAAAAGTATTGGCAGAATCTAATACAATTAGAGAAGCATCTACCAGAATAATTGAAGTTGTTTGTATCGCACTAGGGTGGGATCTGGGAGAAGTCTGGATATATGATAAGCAACAATATATTTTACGTAATACAGAAATCTGGCATCTACCATCTTTAAACTTTTCTGAATTTAAAGATATCACCTGCCGCACAACCTTTTCACCACAAAAAGGACTGCCAGGCCTGGTATGGCAAACCGCAAAGCCACTTTGGATTGAAGATGTTGCCCGTGATTCAAATTTCCTAAGGGCATCTGTTGCGGATAAAGAAGGACTGCATGGAGCCTTCGGTTTTCCAATTGCTATCGATAATGTCGTACTTGGAACAATCTGTTTCTTTAGCCGAGAGATACGGCGACCGGATGATAAATTGCTTAATATGATGTCAAGTATTGGCAACCATATCGCTCTGTTTATTGAACGTAAGCAG